>NZ_JBEXLC010000350.1:0-1019 GCF_040609795.1 Nocardia sp. NPDC004604 | reverse complement strand
TCCTTTTGTTTTTTAGAAACAAATTCGAACATATCTTGACAACGAACTTCATCTTTATCTACAACACCAAGTAATTTATAAATCTCGCTTAAAGAAAAACCAAGTTCCTGTATTCGTTTAATAAACCCAACACGCTTAACGTCATCATATGAATATATCCGATAACCAGCTTCCGTTCGGTGAGGTTCTTGTAATAAATTTTTTCGCTCGTAATATCTGATCGTTTCTTTATTAACTCCACATTTATCTGCAAACTCACTAATGCGATAAATCATCTTATTTCACCCCATAAATATTATAAACCGTGTACCATAGTACACGGTCAAGTAAATTGGACTATTTTATTTTTTCCCAAAGTATCACTCGTATGTGATTGATACTTTTATATAATACTATTGATTATCCTAACATCCCGCCAGAAAATCCGATTTAAACACCAGTTGTTTTTAAACTATTAAGAAAGTAATTCCACTATATATTCCGAAGACCCAAAATAAATGAAGGTTTGCATAGAAGGCTCGTATCAAATCAGCAAATCATTTTTATAGATATAAAGATTTATTTCACTCATTAGATAACGTGTTACAAAATTATTTAAAAAGTATTGTTAATTATGACGAAAATTTACATGATTATTTGAAGGATTATAGACATTATTATTCTCATTATTTTCCACCATAAGAAAAAACCTACATATCAAAAAGATAATATATTTAATATCTCCAATTTTGTTCTTCAACTTCATAAATCTTTTATAATGTTTAAGATAGGCATTCCCTCTAGTGAAATAGTATCTTTATTAAAGATCACTCACTAGTTAGTAATCAATAAACTATTTTGCATTCCTCTATTAACCAGTGTTATAATTTGATTAACAAATAGTGTACTAACATGATAAACACCGAGCCCGATAACTATTCGCAGTAGTTATCGGGCTCTTTTGGTGTATTAGCTATATGTCGTCGCTAAATTACTTTTCACGATTATTCAGCCAATGAGAAAATAACGTGAGTATAACT
>NZ_JBEXLC010000349.1:0-1027 GCF_040609795.1 Nocardia sp. NPDC004604 | reverse complement strand
GGGGCAACACCGTCGCTAATGTTCGGCACCACCCATTAACCCTGCGTTGGTGACTAGGTCAGCAGTGGGCACTAATGTCTGATTTCATGTGTGTCATCTACAACGAGCAAATGGCCGATCTTGCCCACCTGCTGGGCGAGATGGCTGGTCTGGCGGGTTCGGCGATGGACCGGGCCACCCAGTCACTGCTCCAGGCCGACCTCACCCTGGCTGAGTCGGTGATCAGCGAGGACGAACGGATCTCCGAAATGATCACCGACGCCGAGGAGAAGGCGTTTGCCCTGCTTGCGCTGCAGGCACCGGTAGCAGGCGATCTGCGGCAGGTCGTGAGCGCGATCCAGATCGTCCAGGATGTGAACCGAATGGGCGCGCTGGCGCTGCACGTCGCCAAGGTGACCCGTAGGCGCCACCCCAATCACGCGCTCCCCGAGGCGGTGAACGGCTACTTCGCCGAGATGGGCCGCATCGCGGTGAATATGGGCGAGAGCGCCAGGGAGGTGCTCGAGACTCGCGATCCCTTGCGCGCCGCCCAGCTCAATGAGGACGACGAGGCGATGGACGATCTGCACCGTCACCTGTTCACCCTGCTGATGGACCGCGACTGGAAGTACGGCGTCGCCGCGGCCGTCGACGTGACGCTGCTCGGCCGCTACTACGAGCGCTTCGCCGACCACGCAGTGGAGATCGGCCGTCGGGTGATCTTCCTGGTCACCGGCGTGCTACCGCCGGACGTCGACACCGAGGCCTGATCCCGGCGAAACCGCTCCCCGGACCAGGCAAAACCAGGGCACGCACGCGAATATCCCCGCAACGGGACAAGGCACGCGCCGCGCCGTCGCTCCGATCGCCGGATCCACTGGATCCAGGCGCAAACCGGGGACGACGGCGCGGCGGTCATACAGCTCGAACAAGTTACATTTGCCGACAGAGCGAAAAAGGCCCGCGCCGTAGCGCGGGCCTTTCCCATTTCAGCCGGTTCCGCTGATTTCGCGAGCACATGGGTAACTCGCCGGGTACGGGCTCAGGT
>NZ_JBEXLC010000348.1:0-1036 GCF_040609795.1 Nocardia sp. NPDC004604 | reverse complement strand
TATTATAGCACAGTAATTATGTAAAAGTACCCTTTAAAAGTAGGTTGATACTTATAAAGGGTACATGTCATTATGCGTGAATATGTTCAGGAACACCAAAAATCTCTCTGGCCTGGTCCGCTTGTAGCGGGGACAGGATTTGAACCTGCGACCTCTGGGTTATGAGCCCAGCGAGCTACCGAGCTGCTCCACCCCGCGTCGGCAGAGGTAACGCTACCCCATGGTGGTGGTTGTTACCTAAACGCCTGGTGGGAAGGGATAACCGGCGGGTAGGCGGGGTGGGTGCGAGCATGGGGGCATGCCTATTGCGACGAGTGCCATTGCCCATGTCCGGCTCACGGTTTGCGATATCGATCGGTCGCGGGCCTTCTACGAGAAGGTGTTCGGGTGGCCGGTTGCGCTCGAGGTGCCCGCCGATGCCGATGCGGCGACACGGGAGCGGCTCGGCTTTCTGTTCGGTGGGGTGATCTATCGGATGGAGCACGGGATGATCGGGCTGCGGCCGGTCGGCACCGATCGCTTCGACGAAAACCGGGTCGGGCTCGATCATCTCGCGTTTCCGCTCGGATCCTTGGCCGAATTGGAAGCTGCCGCAGCGCATCTCGATGCGTGTGGGGTCGCGCGCGAGGACATCAAGGACATCGGGTTGAGCTATATCCTCGAGTTCCGCGACCCGGACAATATTGCGCTGGAGCTGACCGTCCGCAAGTAGGCTAGGCGGCGTTCGCGACCTTCTGTACCGCGGCGACGAAGAACTGCTCGAAGGCCGCCTGATCGAGCGAATCCTGTAGTGCGGCAACGCGTACCGCGACCGTCATGCCCCGCACCTCCGCATAACCCATATACGCGGCCGTGGTCATCGGCCCGCCCGCACCCGCCGTCGCGATACTGCTCGAACGGTAGGCAATGGCGTTGGCGCCCTTCAGTTCCTGAGGCAGGGACTGGCTCTCGACGTGCTCGGTGGCGGTGACCGGCTGACCATTCACGGTCGAGGTCATCTGGACCTCAGCGCACCGCTTATTGCCATCGGTGATCC
>NZ_JBEXLC010000347.1:0-1052 GCF_040609795.1 Nocardia sp. NPDC004604 | reverse complement strand
CGGCTTCCAAGGCTGCCCGGTGTCGCGCCAGGATCCGGTCACAGTCCTCGATCGCCTTTGCGACGGCCGCCGCCGACTGGTCGAGGTCGTGGTCGGGTTGGGACCGGTAGAGGGCATCGATGGTCTCGGCGACTCGGTGCGGGGCGAAGCATGTGCCCAGCCAATCGTCGAGCGGGCCGAGTAGATCCTGTTCGGCCAAATACACATTGCGGGGATGGGCGACTTTGTTCGCCAGGGCGTACTCGTTGGGATACCGGCATCGGTAGAGAAGCATGTCCCGGCTTCGATGGCGTTGCATCCGCCGCTGGCACAGCCCGCACCGCAGCCGACTGCGAAACATATAGGTGTGATGGGTGCGGTGCCGTTCCCGCGTTCCCCGGCCTGCTCCCTTCGCGGCTAGGACCTGCTGGGTGCGTTCGAATGTGTCGGTGTCGATGATCGGGTCGTGCACCAGGTGATCGGAGAAGACCCACTGGTCACGGTCGTTCCACCGCATCCGGGTCTCATGCCCCAAAGCGATGTCCTCGACATCGATGAGGATTTCGTCTTTGCGTTGTTTGTTCCACACCTGCCGCCCGGTGTAGCGAGGGTTGGACAGGATCACCCGAAGTGCGCCCTTGGACCAGGCCACCCCGGCGCGGTGCGGGTTTCGTGCGGGGTCGTAGGCCGACGGCGACGGGACATCGTCGCGAGTCAGGGCCTCCGCGATCGCGAAAATCCCTCGGCCACCGAGATATTCGGCAAAGATCCGTTGCACGACTGGTGCGGTCACCGGATCGGTTTCCAACCGATGCAACCGCTTTCCGTCGGCGGCCTTGGCCGGATTCGGATGCGGCCCCGCGTCGGCCAACCGGTATCCGAACGGAGGTCGCCCGCCCAGGAAGCGGCCCTCGACACTGGCTTGGGCGGCCATCGCCGCACGAACCCGTATCTTGATCCGATTGCGCTCACCCTTGCTCATACCCCCGAACACCGACATCACCAAGTCGTGGGCCTCGGAGTCCGGATCGACGGCACCGCCGACCTCAGGTACCCATAATTGCAGTCCATAG
>NZ_JBEXLC010000346.1:0-1070 GCF_040609795.1 Nocardia sp. NPDC004604 | reverse complement strand
GAACCGGTGGACATCCAGCGGAAGGCGGTGCAATCTCACTCCGTTCGATCCGGGGTAGCCAGCCCAATGTAGGGCAACGCCGCCTCGAGCTGGGGTGAGGGGGCGCGTTGCTGCTCAACAAGCGATCGGACCACCCACGGAGGGCGTACCCCGTTTTCGATCGCGTCCGCGAGCAGCATCAGGATCAGCTCCCGATATCCGATTCCGACCGCGCGGGCGGCAACGGGCAGGTTGCTGTGCCGCTGCACGCCCGGAGTCGTATTGACCTCTAACGCGTATGCGACACCAGCCGTATCGACTATGTAGTCGATACGGATCGCGCCACGGCACTCCAGGAATCCGTACACCGCCAGCGCACCGAAGGACATCGCGTCGAGGGTGGCCAGCGTCAGATCATCGGGAACCTGATAAGTAACCGCTGGACCATCGCCGCCGCCGAGCTTGGTTTCCTCGTCGTAGTAATCGCGTTCGGTGAGGACTTCCAACGGCGGCAACGCTTTCGGCCCGGTCGGGGTGCCGAGCACCGCAACCGTCATCGCACGACCGACGACGAACTCCTCGAGGAAGAATCGGCGAAATCCGCGCTCACGGAATCGGTGCGCCGCGTTGGCGGCTTCGGTCAGGGTCTCGACTCGTTGCAGCCCGACGCTGGAACCGCCGTCGACCGCTTTGAGCATTGCGGGCAGCGGGAACGCCGGGATTGCCGATGCGACGATCAGCCCGGAGTCGCGCAGTGTCGGGATGCCGACGTAGTTGAACACTGCCTTCGAGGCCAGCTTGTCCGCACCGATACCGCCCGCGAGAACACCCGATGACGTGTAGGGCACGTGCAGGTAGTCCAACAGACCTTGAAGTCGGCCGTCCTCACCCCAAGGGCCGTGGACGTTCACGTATGCGACGTCGAACGTGCGGACCCGCTCAACGAAATCGGGGGCGGTCGGGTCGGGGTGTTCGGCGTCGATGCCGGACTCGGTGAGGGTTTCCATGATCGCAGTCAGCGACCATTTCTCGTGCGGTGTGTTGCGAATGTAGACGCGATCCTCTTCTGAGACCGGCCCGTAGAGGACTGC
>NZ_JBEXLC010000345.1:0-1089 GCF_040609795.1 Nocardia sp. NPDC004604 | reverse complement strand
GACCGGTTGCCGTCGTATATGGTGCCGTCCTCGATCATGGTGCTCGACCGCATCCCACTCACACCGGTCGGCAAACTCGACCGAAAAGCACTACCGGATCCGGTCTTCCTTGCCGACAAACCATTCAGAGCACCGCGCACACCGATCGAACACACCATCGCGCAAGCGTTCGCCGACATTCTCGGCACTGAAACGATCGGTTTGGACGATTCGTTCTTCGCCCTGGGCGGCGACAGCATCATGTCGATCCAGTTGGTCACCCGGGCCAGAGCAGCCGGTGTGGCGTTCTCGGCACGGGATGTGTTCGAACGCAAGACCGTCGCCGGACTCGCCCAAGTCGCCGCGCACGACCGCACGGCGGTCGCCTTGCCGGAGGAACTGCCCGGCGGGGGTGTGGGACCGCTGCCGCTGACGCCGATCATGCACTGGATGCTCGAGCGGTCCGCGTCGGGTTTCGGCCGCTTCTCGCAGGCGATGCTGCTCGGTCTGCCGACCGGGATCGACCAGCCGCGGATGGCGAGCACGGTGCAGGCGGTCCTCGATCGGCACGACATGCTGCGCGCGCGACTGTCTCGCGACGATGACGGGCGCTGGACGTGGGATGTGTTGCCGGTCGGCATGATTCGCGCCGACGACGTCATCCATCGGGTGCCGATGCCAGCAGGCACCGAGTTCCGGACGTTGGCGGCGGCGGAGTTGACGGCCGCTGCGGACCGGCTCGATCCGAACGCCGGGATCGTGCTGCAGGTGGTCTGGTTCGATCCGGTGGACACGGCGGAACCGGGCAAGGTCCTTGTGCTGGTGCATCATTCCGCGATCGACGGGGTTTCCTGGCGCGTGCTGGTGCCGGATCTCGTGCTCGCGTGGGCGCGGATCGAATCCGGCGAGCCACCTGAGCTCGCCCCGGTCGGGACATCCATGCGCAGATGGGCGCATGGACTGGTCGAGGCGGCCCACAGCGAGGAGCGGACCGCAGAGCTCGCACTGTGGCGAGCGATGGCCGACGGGCCCGATCCGATGATCGGGTCGCGGCCTCTGGACCCCGCGATCGATGTGGCGGCCACTGCTCGGACCGTCGAGGTCGAGCTG
>NZ_JBEXLC010000344.1:0-1101 GCF_040609795.1 Nocardia sp. NPDC004604 | reverse complement strand
GAGGGCGGATTCCTCTACAACGCAGCCGAGTTCGATCCCGCACTATTCGGCATCTCACCCCGCGAAGCACTAGCAATGGACCCACAACAACGACTCCTGCTGGAAACCACCTGGGAAACCTTCGAACACGCAGGCATCAACCCGACATCACTGCGCGGCAGCAAAACCGGCGTCTTCACCGGCATCATGTACAACGACTACGCCACCCGCTTCACCCACACACCCGAACAAGTCGCCGGACACCTCGGCAACGGCAGCGCAGCCAGCATCGCCTCCGGCCGCATCTCCTACACCTTCGGACTCGAAGGCCCCGCAATCACCATCGACACCGCCTGCTCCTCCTCACTCGTCGCCGTACACCTCGCCGCACAAGCCCTCCGCAACAACGAATGCACCATGGCACTCGCAGGCGGCGTCACCATCATGTCCACACCACAAACCTTCACCGAATTCAGCCGACAAGGCGGACTCGCACCCGACGGACGCTGCAAAGCCTTCTCCAACAACGCCGACGGCGTCGGCTGGGCCGAAGGCGCCGGACTCCTACTACTCGAACGACTTACCGACGCACAACACAATGGTCATCCGGTTTTGGCGGTCATCCGCGGATCAGCCATCAACCAAGACGGCGCATCCAACGGACTCACCGCACCCAACGGGCCATCCCAACAACGAGTAATCCGCCAAGCACTAGCCAACGCCGGACTACAACCCACAGACATCGACGCCGTCGAAGCCCACGGCACCGGCACCCGACTCGGCGACCCCATCGAAGCCCAAGCACTCCTAGCCACCTACGGACAACACCGCAACCAACCCCTCTGGCTCGGATCCATCAAATCCAACATCGGCCACACCCAAGCCGCCGCCGGCACCGCAGCCATCATCAAAATGATCCTCGCCATGCAACACGGCGTACTCCCACGCACACTACATATCAACCAACCCACCACCGACGTCGACTGGACCACCGGCACGGTCTCCCTACTCACCAAAAACACACCATGGCCCAACCAGAACCGACCCCGCCGAGCCGCAGTATCAGGATTCGGCATCAGCGGCACCAACGCCCACCTCATCCTCGAACAACCACCCATCGAC
>NZ_JBEXLC010000343.1:0-1120 GCF_040609795.1 Nocardia sp. NPDC004604 | reverse complement strand
GCCGTTCACCGTGGCATTGCCGAAATGGCTGCTGGGCAAGAGTTCTGGGGCGTATCGGCGCAGGCTGTCGTCCGGCGTGCAGGGCAAGCTCGACCAAACCGGTACCAGGGAACAGCACGGTGTCCATGACCCGGTGATCGGCCAGCCAGGGATGCGTCTGCACCGACAACCTGCCACTGACGGCGACCACATCGGAATCCGGTTGTGATACGACCGCCGAGGCCAGGGAGTGTCCGGTGGCCACGAAACCCATCGATCGAGCGTCACCACTACCGGCGGACCCTTCGGCCATCCAATAACGCCGACGCTGGAAGGCGTAGGTGGGCAAGTCGATTCGCTGGGCTGCGGTGCCGGCGTAGAAACCGGCCCAGTCCACCTCGGCACCGGAGACGAACAACCCGGCCAGCCCGCCCAATATCGTGGACACATCGGTCTGGTTTCGACGCACCAGCGCCACAACCGTAGCTGCCGCGCCCGCCTGCGTGTCATCCACGATCTGGGCGGTCATCGGGGTGAGCACGGCGTCGGGTCCGACCTCGGCGAACCGGGTCACGCCCATACCCGTCATGGTGGTGACCGCGTCGGCGAACCGGACGGTGTCCCGGACCTGACCGACCCAATACGCCGGATCCGACATCTCATCGCTGATCCGCGCACCGGTTACCGTCGATACCAACGCGATGCTCGGACGGGTGAACGCCAAACCCTGTACCACCGTGGCGAATTCGGTGAGCATCGGCTCCATCGACGCCGAATGGAAAGCGTGTGAGACCCGCAACCGATGCGTCCGCCACCCACGCTCGGCACACGCATCGGCGACAGCGACGACATCGTCTTCGACACCGGACAACACCACCGAAGCCGGACCGTTGACCGCCGCGATCGACATCTGCACCGCACCGTCCAGCAACGCCAGCACCTCGGCGACCTCGGCTTCCGACGCACCGACGGCGACCATCGCGCCACCGGAAGGCAGCGCCTGCATCAACCGGCCACGCGCCGCCACCAACACACACGCATCCACCAGCGACAACACACCAGCCACATGCGCGGCAGCAACCTCACCGATCGAATGACCCGCCACCACATCCGCACGCACACCCCACGAGTGCAGCAGCCG
>NZ_JBEXLC010000342.1:0-1150 GCF_040609795.1 Nocardia sp. NPDC004604 | reverse complement strand
GGCCCAACCAGAACCGACCCCGCCGAGCCGCAGTATCAGGATTCGGCATCAGCGGCACCAACGCCCACCTCATCCTCGAACAACCACCCATCGACCCGCGAAACCCCATGACGCAGCCGGAAGCTCGTGCAGCACTCCATGCACCCTGGCTGTTGTCGGCGCGCGAGGAGAACGCACTGCGGGCCCAGGCGCAGCGGCTACGCGATCACATGCTGGCACAGCCCTCGACAGACCCCGCCGATATCGGCTACACACTCGCGACGGCCCGCCCCGGCTTCACAACGCGCGCAGCCATTTTCGGCAACAACCCCGCCGAACGTGCCCAGGCCCTGGCCGCGCTCGCCGACGGCAACGCGCATCCGGCGCTCGTGCGAGGCAGCGCGACCACCCCGGGCCGGACCGTATTCGTATTCCCCGGCCAGGGCTCGCAATGGCCCGGCATGGGCGCGGACCTACTCGACACCTCACCGGTGTTCGCCGAATGGATCGATCGCTGCGAACAGGCCCTCGCCTCGTTCGTCGACTGGTCGCTCTCGGAGGTGTTGCGCGACACCGATGCCACGCTCGAACAGGCCGATGTCGTCCAACCGGCGCTGTGGGCCGTCATGGTGTCGCTGGCCGAGACGTGGCGTGCACGCGGCGTCGAACCGGACGCGGTGATCGGTCATTCGCAGGGTGAAATCGCCGCCGCCTACCTAGCGGGCATCCTCACCCTCGACGACGCCGCCCGCATCGTCGTGCTGCGCAGTCGCATCATCACCGATCACCTCGCCGGTACCGGCACCATGATGTCGATCGCGCTGCCCGCCGAGGAGGTCCAGGACCGCCTGGACACCCATCCCGAGGTCAGCGTCGCGACCCTCAACGGACCGCAGTCGACGGTCGTCGCCGGGCCTCGCCAACGCCTGGAGGTCCTGGCGGCCGAGTTGGAGCAGCACGGCGTGCAGGTGCGGCGCATCCCGGTCGACTATGCCTCGCACACACCGCATGTCGATCGGTTACGCGCCGACTTGGATATCGCCCTCGCACCGATTGCACCGCAATCCGGTCGTATTGCCTTCTACTCCACCGTCACCGGCACCCACCTCAACGGCACCGAACTCACCACCGACTACTGGTTCCGCAACCTACGCCAACCAGTCCTGTTCCA
>NZ_JBEXLC010000341.1:0-1211 GCF_040609795.1 Nocardia sp. NPDC004604 | reverse complement strand
GCCTTTGAACCGTAGCGGTTGTCATGCTGTCGCACAATGTCCTCGGATATCGGCTCCGGCATGCTGGCTGATGAATCTGGCGAAATTCGCCCAGGTATCCGAATGCTGGTTCGCCAGTTCGGCTATCAACGGCATGCAATGAGGTGGGAGAGATTCAACGATCGACATCCAGGTTCCGGGATCCCCGGGAGACAGGTGAAGAATTCTCAGCAGCTTTCGCCCCTGATCGGTGAACCGCACCGACGGATCCGCATGCAACGTGCGGATCGCGCGGCCGGGATCGTCGGATCCGACACCCTCGAGCGACACACCGGCCGGCATCAACGAGGAAGAAGAAGACGAAGAAGAAGAGCGTTGGGAGCCGATCGGGACCGACGGCGAATCGGCACCCGCCCCGGAGATCGCCCGCTCCTGCGCACGCCGCCGGACATCCTTCGAGGTGGTCAGCGAGACACCCGCAGCCAACGCAAGCTCCCGCGCCGAGATGGCAGGATTGCTCTCGAGGAGCTGTTCAGCGCGCCGCCGTCCCTGGCCCACGACACCGGGATACACCACACCATCACGCCCGACCCGCCCACCGGCCGGGTGCGGAATTTCCGCACCCGACCGCCTCCGGATCGCCGCGATCGTCTTGTCCGACAAACCCGCGACCTCACCGAGCTTCCGATTCGACCACTCCGGAAAGTCACGAAGAATCCGCTCGGCAGCCGACTTCCGATCCGCCAACGACAAAGGCAACCCATGCCTGCTGTTCAAATGAACAGCCAACACGAACGCCTGCCGCACATCCCCCTCGAAGAACACCGCATCGATCGACTCCAGACCACGACACTGCGCAGCCCGCACCCGATGAACACCGTCGACCACCATCATCGTCGCCCGGTGAACCACAATCGGCGGCAGGCTCCCCACAACCTCCGCCAACACCAGCGTATGACCGGCATCCTCACCCGAACGACGCGGCGACTCCCCGACCCGCAACAACCTCAACGGGACCGACGAAACCCCCGACAACACAGAACCACCACCGGAACCCACCCCCGGCAACAGCCCATCCAATCCGATGCCCTGCACCAATCTCCCTCCCAACAATCCGAACCCGGAGACGAGACATCACACCAACGCGCCACGCACACCTCCGCATAGCCAAATTGTTACAGCCCCAACCCCCACCAACAGCACCAACAAATGGCAACAACCTGCCACAACCC
>NZ_JBEXLC010000340.1:0-1281 GCF_040609795.1 Nocardia sp. NPDC004604 | reverse complement strand
GGTCGAGACATCTCTCGACCCGCACGGTTGGGGTTATGGTAAGTGTCCGGAGGGGGAACTGACCCATATCCCCAACCTGGTGTATGTCGCCGACCTGCAACTTCCTTGACGCCGATAGCGCTGTTGGGGCGCGACCGGATTGGCCGCCCCGGTGTGGGCAGATCGCGTTCAGGTATCGCCCGGCAGTCACGCGGTGACGGCAGGGGTAGCCGGCCTCGCGCGCAACGCCCGACATCCAATGACACCGAGGCCGCTCTGCCCAACGGCCGCATGATGTGAGACGAGAGAACAGGCGCGGACAAGCGCAAGACAACCCGGCAGCCTAAGGAACCTGCGCGAGCGCGCTGGCATCGAATCGGAACTGATCGCCGTATCTGTGTCGGGTTGCTGGAGTTTACTGCTGGGCTCCGTTGCTGCTCGAATAGGTTGCTGCCACACATGGTCCCGTAGACGTCGGCTTCGCAGCAGCAGCGGCCAGGGCGGTATCCCGGGACTAGGTCGTGTCTCCTAATGATTTGAGCCATTCGACGATGAGGGCCAGGACGAATCCGGCGCGGTAGGTGATGGCCAGCTTGTCGAAGCGGGTCGCCACGGCACGCCAGTGCTTGGCCCGGTTGAAGGCGCGTTCGATGACGTTGCGCCGCTTGTAGGTCTCGGGATCGAAGCTCGGTGCCCGACCGCCGGCGCGGCCCTTGCGTTTGCGGTTGGCGATCTGATCGCGACGCTGGGGGATCACGGTCTGGACGCGCTTGCGCCGCAATAAGGTTCGATTCGCCGCCGAGGAGTAGGCCCGGTCGGCGATGACCGCGTCGGGGTTGCGCCGCGGCGGGCCGCCGTCGAGGCGAGGCACCGCGACCGTGTCGAGCAGTGGTGCCAGCCACGGCGAGTCGTGGGTCTGGCCTGGCGTGAGCAACACGGCCAGGCCGTGACCGTGTCCGTCGGTGGCGAGATGAACCTTGGTCGTCAACCCGCCACGGGAACGCCCGATCGCGTGGTCGGGCGGTCATAGCCCCGCCACCGAGTCGCGGGCCGCGCCGGCGCCGTGCTGGTGCACCCGCACGATCGTCGAATCGATCGACACCACCCAATCGAGATCGCTGGTGGTGTCGGCCAACGCCAGCAGCGCGGTCAGCACACGGTCCCAGGTGCCGTCGGCGGCGTAGCGGCGATGGCGCTTCCACACCGTCTGCCTATCAGTTACTTGGAATCTGACTCTGGACACATCCGCCCACTGCTCTGACCACGAACTAGGGCAATGGGATTCGACAGCGGTGCAAGGGT
>NZ_JBEXLC010000339.1:0-1282 GCF_040609795.1 Nocardia sp. NPDC004604 | reverse complement strand
CGGTGTGCCGATCGGAATATCGGTGGTGCCGCTCAACCGGGCCAGCGCGACCGCCAACGCGCCGTGGATCGCCATGAACAGCGACGAATTATGTTCCCGCGCATATCTTTCCAGCGCTCGAATCAAATCGGCAGGCACCGAGTAACCAACCGTGACACCCCGGTTCGACATCACCACCGGCCGTGGCCGATCGAACGGCAGGCGCAGCTCCTCGACAACGCCGTGCAGTGTTTCGGTCCAATAGCGGATCTGCTGGGCAGATAGCGATTCCGGATCATCGGGCGTGCCGAGGGTGGCTTGTTGCCACAGTGCGTAGTCGGCGTACTGGACCGGCAGCGGCGTCCACGCCGGGGTCGCACCGTGGATCCGTGCGGCATAGGCGGTCGCCACATCACGCGCCAACGGGGTCATGGAGAAGCCATCCGCGGCGATGTGGTGCACCACGACGGCAAGGACGTGTTCCGGTTCCTCACCGCCGCTGACACGGAACAATCGGGCACGCGCGGGCGCCTGAGTGCTCACATCGAAGCCTTCGGTAACGAATTCGGTTACCGCCGAGACCAACTCGCCCGGTACGACCGGTACCACCGTCAGCTCGCGGTCCACGCTCTCGACGGACTCGATCTGTTGGATCAGCATGCCGTCGTGGTCCAGGTATCGCGTTCGCAGCGACTCGTGTCTGCCGAGCACGTCGACCATGGCCGATCGCAGCGCGTCGACGTTCAATTCGCCGCGCAGCCGAATAGCGATCGGCATGTTGTACGCGCCCGATGCGGTGTCGTACTGGTTGAAGAACCACATCCGTTGTTGGGCTGGCGCCAACGGCACGAGATCGGGGCGCGGCCCGGCGACCAGCGGTGGGCGACGTCGTCCCGTCCCGGCATGCTGATCGATGCGGCTGGCGAGTTCCGCGACCGTGGACGCCTCGAACAACAGCCGTACCGGAATCTCAGCATCCAACGCGGCTCCAAGTCGCGCAGCGACGCGAGTCGCGACCAAGCTGTCGCCGCCCAAGGCGAAGAACGAATCATCGAGACCGATCGTGTCGATACCCAATACATCGATGAACGCTCGAGCGATCGTGTGTTCGGTTGGTGTGTGGGGTGCTCGGAATGGTTTGGTGTCGGTGAATACCGGCTTGGGTAGTGCTTTTCGGTCGAGTTTGCCGACTGGTGTGAGTGGGATGTGGTCGAGCACCATGATCGAGGACGGCACCATATACGACGGCAACCGGTCGGACAGGTAATCGGCCAGCAACGCGGTATCGATCGTTTGCCCCGCA
>NZ_JBEXLC010000338.1:0-1287 GCF_040609795.1 Nocardia sp. NPDC004604 | reverse complement strand
TGACCGGTCCCCGATGACGGGACCACCCGGTCTTTGAGTCCGGGTTGTTTTCGATCCAGTTTCAGTTGATGTCGCAGGCCACGGGGTGGTGGGTGTGGCTGCAGCGGGCAGCGTACTCGGCCGGGGTGAGATAGCCCAGCGCCGAATGTCGATGCCGCCGATTGTGTTCGAGCTTGAAGTCGCCGATCACTACCCGCGCCTCGAGCAGACTCGTCCAGTGATTGCGGTTGAGGCACTCCGACCGCAGTCGACGGTTGAACGACTCGATGAATCCGTTGTTCCACGGCGTGCCCGGCGGGATGTAGACGATCCCGACCCGATCGGAGCAAAACTGTTGCAACGCATGGGAAATCATCTCCGGACCGTTGTCCATCCGCAGCACCTTCGGCGGGCCGCCGCGCACGGTGAACACCTTCTCCAGTTCGGCCACCAGCTTCTCAGCGGTGATCGACCGCTCCACCAGATGCAGCAGCGACTCACGGGTGTGCTCGTCGATCATCGACGCGATCTTCACCGCCCGCCCGTCCACGGTGGAGTCGAACTGGAAGTCCAACGCCCACACAACCTTTGGTGCGTCGGCGTCGACCGGCGACGCCGACGAGCACCCGGCCCGCTTGCGCGGCGAATGCTCGCGCACCTGTAAGCCTTCCTCGCGCCAGAGCCGGTGCACCTTCTTCTTGTTCACCTGCGAGCCCTCGTCGAACCGCAGCGCCGCCCACGCTCGACGGAACCCATGGCCTTGATGTTTTGTGGCGTAGGAACGCAGCCAGGCCCGCAAACCGGTGTCCGGATCGGCCTGTGTCTGCGCGGCCGGCAGCCGCCGATACGTGGACCGATGCAGCCCAACCACCTTGCACGCGAACCGCTCCGACATGCCCATCACCTGTTTGAGCATGTCCACCGCCCGCCGCCTGGCGGCCGGGCTCAGAATTTTCCCCGAGCGATCTCCCGCAGCGCGTCCTTCTCCAACTCCGCGTCGGCGAGCAGCCGCTTCAACCTCGCGTTCTGCTCACGCAGTTCCTTGAGTTCCTTCGCGGCATCGGTGTCCACACCGCCGTACTGGCGGCGCCAGTTGTACATCGTCGCCGCCGAGATCCCCAGCTCCGCGGCGATCTCCTCCCCGGACATACCGGTCGCCGCCAACTCGTCGGCACGGCGCAGCTTCCGCACGATCTCCTCCGCGGAATGCCGCTTGCGTCCTGCCATGTCACTCATCGTCCCTTCCAGCCCTCACCAGGGCCAACAGGACTCTAATACCGAGCGGTCCCATTCACTGGGGACAGGCCA
>NZ_JBEXLC010000337.1:0-1323 GCF_040609795.1 Nocardia sp. NPDC004604 | reverse complement strand
GGCGGATTCACGTGGTCGATGCAACAGTGGTTGATTGGGTGAGTATGTCATCGAGGATGTGGGCGGGGGTGCGGAAGCCGTGGCGTTTGCGGGGGCGGGTGTTGAGTTGGGCGGCGACGTAGTCGAGGTAGTCGGCGGGGAACACTGATAGGTCGGTGCCTTTCGGGAAGTATTGGCGCAGAAGACCGTTGGTGTTTTCGTTGCTGCCGCGCTGCCAGGGTGAGTGGGGGTCGCAGAAGTAGATTTCCAGGCCGGTGGCCATGGCGATGCGGGCGTGTTGGGCCATCTCGCTGCCTTGGTCCCAGGTCAGGGTGCGGCGCAGGAACGCCGGGAGCGTGTTCATCTTGGTGACGGCGGCGTCGGCGACGGATTCGGCGGTGTGGTCGTGGGGCAGGTGTAGCAGCATGAGGAATCCGGAGCGGCGTTCGACCAGGGTGCCGATCGCCGAGGCGCTGTCTTTGCCGATGATCAGATCGCCTTCCCAGTGGCCCGGGACGGCGCGGTCTTCGACTTCGGCGGGACGCTCACTGATGTTGACCATGCCCGGGATCCGGGAGCCTCGCTGCCCGAGGCCGCGCCGTGGTTTGCGTATCGCCCGTCCGGTGCGCAGGCTGGTGGCCAGTTCGCGGCGCAGCCCGCCGCGGCCTTGTAGATACAACGCCTTGTAGATGGTTTCGTGGGACACCTGCATCTCCGGTGTGTTCGGGTATTGCTGGCGCAGCCAGCCACTGATCTGTTCGGGACTGAGCCGGGCCGCCAGCTTGTCGCCCACCACCGACCGTAACTCGTCATTGCCGGCGAGTCGGCCAGGTTTGGGGCGGCGTGTGCGCTGCTCGTAACGGGCCTGGGCCGTGCTCGCTCGATAGGCCACCACCGCGGTCGTGCCGCTGGCGCGGGCACCGAAGCGATGCTTGCGCCGATACCGCGGCTTGGGTTGCACACCGCGCCCGACCGGCCCGTTGTTGCTGATCTCGCGCATGATCGTCGAGGGCCACCGCCCCAACCTGCGGGCGATCGAGTTGATCGACTCGTTCGCCGCGACCCCGGCGGCGATTTCCTCACGCTCGGCCAACGTCAACCGAGGCTTCGGCCCCGCCTTCGCCTGCCTGAATTGCGGTTTCACCCCGCCAGTCTCAGCGAACCACCGCAGCCCGGTCGCCTCCGACACACCAGCCCGCACACCCGCCTCACCCACCCCGACCCCGCCAATGACCAAATCCCAGAACAGCTTCCGCACCACCCGCACCGACCGCACCGGACCCTGCTGAACCATGCAACACCTCGACTCCCGTCAGTTGTTGCATCGACCGCGTGAACCCAAGG
>NZ_JBEXLC010000336.1:0-1349 GCF_040609795.1 Nocardia sp. NPDC004604 | reverse complement strand
AAGACGTGTGCTCTTCCTAACTACAAACCAAGACGCCCGAACAACCCCCCTCGCCCGAACGACCCTCCTCACGACCCCCCTCGCCCGAACAACCCCCCTCGCCCGAACGACCCTCCTCACGACCCCCCTCGCCCGAACAACCCTCCTCACGACCCCCCTCGCCCGAACAACCCCCCTCGCCCGAACAACCCCCCTCACGACCCCGCTCGCCCGAACAACCCCCCTCGCCCGAACGACCCTCCTCACGACCCCGCTCGTCCGAACAACCCTCCTCACGACCCCGCTCGTCCGAACGACCCCCCTCGCCCGAACAACCCTCCTCACGACCCCCCTCGCCCGAACACCCCCGCCGCTCCGGAGGGACAACGACCGAACCCAGCGAGCCAACTAGACCCGCAGCCCACACCACGACACCCAGGCGACCCCCGAAACCGACCCGACAGAAGCGCGCCCCCAGCGAGCCAACTAGACCCGCACGAACCACCCGCGCACCAAGCAGAACGCCGGCCACCAGACGAACCACGCCGGGAACCAGCCGCGGTGCCGGAGCCCGAGCTGGTGCCCTCAACGAATACCCCCGATCCGGGGAAGGGCGAGCCGATAGGACCGCCAGTGGCCACCGATATCGGTGCGAAGGGCGGGCCGGAGCCTCGGCCGATGGAGTGGCCCTACACCAACCCTCCCGATATGTGCACGGTTCCGCCCGGGACCCCGCTTGATCTGAACTCCCTCTATCCCTTTTTGAAGTACCTCTGGGTGGTCGACGCCGAGGGGAACTTCAAGTTCGCACCGGAGCTGCAGGACACCTCCGACTTCATGAAGCCGCTGCCGCCGGAGCGACAGTTCTTAATCAAGCACGGTGACCTTCAGCCTGGCGAGGGAGGCACCGCACGTGGTCCAGCGCGAGCGGGGGGCGTTCTGTATAACGTTCGCAATGGTGGCACGCCCAGCGACATCTGGTGCATCAACAACAACTCGAGCTACACCTTCCGCCGAGTTGACGAGAACGGGCAGCCACTTCCGTGGGCGCCCGTCGAAAGTCTCGAGGCCGTCCGCCAACATCTAATCGACGGCGGCACCCCTGGAGAAAAGCTCACGACGAACGATTACCTGGCCGACAAGCGGCTGAACCGAGGTATGCCATGACCAACAAGCCCACTGATCTCGGCAGAGCCGCCCAAGCACTTCTCGACACCAGCTCACACGCCTATGCCGAGCTCGATCCATCCGAGATCAGAGAGGGCATCATCGGCCTGGTCGCCGCCCAGGAATCCGCTTACCTCGAGTACGACATGCTCGAAATCGATCTCGCGCTGATACGGGCACTCCTTCTCGAAACCGCCGACGTC
>NZ_JBEXLC010000334.1:0-1433 GCF_040609795.1 Nocardia sp. NPDC004604 | reverse complement strand
CCGTGCTCGGACCAATCTCGACCGGCATCCAAATTACATCCTCGCCGCCTACATGGCCTCGGGCACATGACAGCTCGACACACGCACATGCCGATTACACGATGTATCGCAAGGCGGGCACGGGGAACCGGCTGTGTTGCATCCGCGAGGAATCCGCCAGTGTTGTCGATGGAGTGAGGGTCCAGGCAAGCTTCAACACGGCCAGTCTGGGTCCCCGGCTACCGCAGCCTCCTTGCCGCCATCCTGGTGACGGCAATTGCCGAGAGTCAGGGTTGCCTAGTACCTCTCGTTGAGGCGCGGCCACGTGGTGGAGTATCCGCGGCCGGTCCAACCTTGCCCAGCCGTTGGCAAGCATTCGCTTTCCGATGTCCTCGTTGACGAACAGCTCGCCGTCGGCCATAGCAAGGATCAACCGCTCAGCTTCCGCAAGGTACTCGGCAGTGTCGGCTACAACAGGAGGAGGCACAAGGGCCTTCTTCCGGTTCCGTAGATCACGCTGGAAGGTCGCGGTCGCGGCCCTGCACTCAGCGCACCGACAGCCCTTCCGATATGTACGCCGAGTGCCGTGGACTAGTGGCTGGTTGTAGACCAGTGGATTTGCTTTGGCGTACGCCAGAAGTTCATCGATCTTGGCTCGTCGCCGTGCCCCCATGTGGGGACGAATCGCCTCGAGAACTGGGACAACGTCACCACGTTTGGATGCGTGCCAGACATATAGCAGCTTGGCATACGGACGACGCTTATCTGTCCGGCTCTCCTGCGCGATGTTTCCGATGCCGGTGATCCGATGGAGCTTCTCAATCGTGTCCAGATCAGTCATCGCGCAGGTAATGCGCAGTTGACGGATCGCCACGGTACGTACCCGATGCCCTTGGGCGCCAAGCCCGAAGCTCCCTTCTCCTTCCAAAAGCGTTGCTACCCAGGCGCACTCAATCTCATCCACGCGGGTGACTCCAATGTCAGTTGAGCACTGCACTATTCGGCCAAGCAGCATAGGGACGAGGACTGACATCTAGCTTGAAGGAAGAGGCTTCACCACATTGAAGACCCCACGAACCCGCTTCGCCTCCGCTGCATAACGCACTGATCTGCGGTTTCCGGCGCTGAACGAACCGGCCAGCACCGATCAGCTGGAAGGTCAACTGGCCGTGGCAGTCCGCGGTCGGCGGAGGCACAGATGCCAAGTTCCGCGCGCCATACCCAGGGAGTGCGCCGAGGAGTTGTTCGGAGCTCCCTCTTCGCCATGCGGCTGGCCTGCTGGCCGGACAGTTCGGGAACCGTGTCGAACGCACGCTCACCCAATTGCGTGCGAATGGATCCGCGGTTGCGCGGTGGGCATGACCAATCTCGACGCACCGCTGTTCGACGGTGCGCAGGCGACGAAGCGCGATCTGATCGGCTATCTCGAATTCGCCGGTGATCGGCTGGTTCGG
>NZ_JBEXLC010000333.1:0-1440 GCF_040609795.1 Nocardia sp. NPDC004604 | reverse complement strand
CATCAACAACAACACCGGTGAGATCAAGAGCCAGACGGTCTTCATGGGTGATTTCCCGATGATGACCGATAAGGGCACGTTCATCATCAATGGCACCGAGCGCGTCGTCGTGTCGCAGCTCGTGCGTTCGCCGGGTGTGTACTTCGATCACAGCGTCGACAAGACCACGGAGAAGGATCTGCACAGTGTGCGGGTCATTCCGTCGCGTGGCGCGTGGCTGGAGTTCGATATCGACAAGCGCGACACCGTCGGTGTGCGTATCGACCGTAAGCGTCGTCAGCCGGTTACCGTGCTGCTCAAGGCGCTGGGTTGGACGAACGAGGAGATCGTCGAGCGTTTCGGCTTCTCCGAGATCATGATGTCGACCCTGGAGAAGGACAACACCGCCGGTCAGGACGAGGCGCTGCTGGACATCTACCGCAAGCTGCGTCCGGGCGAGCCGCCGACCAAGGAGTCCGCGCAGACCCTGCTGGAGAACCTGTTCTTCAAGGAGAAGCGCTACGACCTGGCGCGCGTCGGTCGCTACAAGATCAACAAGAAGCTGGGCATCCACCTCGGCGAGCCGATCACCGCATCGGTACTCACCAAGGAAGACATCGTTAGCACGATCGAGTACCTGGTGCGTCTGCACGCCGGTGATCGTGCGATGACCGCGCCCGGCGGCGAAGAGGTGCCGGTCGACGTCGATGACATCGACCACTTCGGCAACCGTCGCCTGCGTACCGTCGGCGAGTTGATCCAGAACCAGATCCGGGTCGGCTTGTCCCGCATGGAGCGCGTGGTCCGCGAGCGGATGACGACTCAGGACGTCGAGGCGATCACGCCGCAGACCCTGATCAACATTCGTCCCGTCGTGGCCGCGATCAAGGAGTTCTTCGGAACCTCGCAGCTGTCGCAGTTCATGGACCAGAACAACCCTCTCTCGGGTCTGACCCACAAGCGTCGTCTCTCGGCGCTGGGCCCGGGTGGTCTGTCCCGTGAGCGCGCCGGTCTGGAAGTCCGCGACGTGCACACCTCGCACTACGGCCGCATGTGCCCGATCGAGACCCCGGAAGGCCCGAACATCGGCCTGATCGGTTCGCTGTCGGTGTACGCGCGGGTCAACCCGTTCGGCTTCATCGAGACGCCGTACCGCAAGGTGGTCGACGGCGTGGTCACCGATGAGGTCAAGTACCTCACCGCCGACGAAGAGGACCGCCACGTCCGTGCGCAGGCCAATTCGCCGGTCGACGTCGATGGCCGCTTCATGGAGGAGCGCGTGCTCTGCCGCCGGGGCAATGACGAGAACGAACTCGTCCCCGCCTCCGAGGTCGACTACATGGACGTCTCGCCGCGCCAGATGGTGTCGGTCGCGACCGCGATGATTCCGTTCCTCGAGCACGACGACGCCAACCGTGCCCTCATGGGTGCGAACATGCAGCGTCAGGCCGTTCCGCTGAT
>NZ_JBEXLC010000332.1:0-1454 GCF_040609795.1 Nocardia sp. NPDC004604 | reverse complement strand
GGCGCCCGGAACTCGGCGCGAGCCGAACTGAAGTCCGGAACGGGTAGCGCGGCGCGGTCGAGCTTGCCGCTCTCGGTCACCGGCAGCGTGTCCAGCACCACGACGGTCGCGGGCACCATGTGCGGGGCCAACCGCTGTTCGACGACCGTGAGGACCCCGGCCGGGTCGAGGGCGACCCCGGGTTCGGGCACCACGTACCCGACCAGGCGGTCACCGACAGCGGTGCCCCGGTGCACGGTCGCGACCGCGCGGGCCACACCGGCGCAGGCCAGCAGACCGGATTCGACCTCGCCCAACTCGATGCGGAAGCCACGCAGCTTGACCTGGAAGTCGGCCCGACCCACGTAGTCCAGTGCCAGATTCCCTTCCGGTTGCCGCAGCCACCGCACCAGGTCACCGGTGCGATACATGCGCCGTCCCGACTCCGCGAACGGATCAGCGACGAACCGCGCCGCCGTCAACCCCATTCGGTTGCGGTAGCCACGGGCCAGACCCGGTCCGGTGAGGTACAGCTCGCCGACAACACCGACCGGCACCGGCCGCAACCGGGCATCGAGCACGACCTGCCCGACCCCGCGGATCGGTTCACCGACCGTCACCATCTCTCCCGCCACCAGCGGGGCACTGGCATCGGTCTGGATCGTCGCCTCCGCCGGACCATAGGTGTTGAAGAGTCTGCGGTCCGGTGCCCACCGCGACACCAGGTCGGTCGAGGGCGCTTCACCGCCGACGACGACGGTCTCGAGGTGCTCCAGCCCGACCGGGTCGACCGTCGCCAACGCCGTCGGCGTGAGCGCGGCATGGGTGACGCGCTGGCTCGACAGGATCTGTGCCAGCTCGGTCCCGCCGTAGACGGTCGGCGGCGCGATGACCAGCCGTCCACCCGATGCGAACGCCCACAGCAGTTCCAGGACCGCCGCATCGAAACTCGGCGACGCGACATGCAGGACACCCGCGTCCGGCCCGATGTTGAATCGTGAACATTGTTCGGTCACCAGGTTCGCCAGGCCCTGGTGCGTGACGATCACGCCCTTGGGCACACCTGTCGAACCGGAGGTGTAGATGACGTATGCCGCCTGGTCGAGTCGGACCGGCCGCGTTCGCTCCGCGTCGGTCACCGGTGCCGTCGACAACTCCCCCGCATCGGTCACCGGTGCCGCCGACAACTCCCCCGTGTCGGTCGCCTCGTCGAGGACCAACCAGGACACTGATCCGGGGAATCGATCTCGCCACTGTGACAGGGTGATTCCCACCGTCGCACCGGAGTCGGTGAGCATGTGCTCGATGCGGCCGGTCGGATACTGCGGGTCCACCGGAACGAATGCCGCCCCCGACTTCGCCACTGCCCACACCGCAAGTACCGACTCGACCGACCGTGCCAGCCCCACCGCGACACTCGTCTCCGGCCCCACACCCCGATCGATCAGCAACCGCGCCAACCGATTCGACTCCGC
>NZ_JBEXLC010000331.1:0-1526 GCF_040609795.1 Nocardia sp. NPDC004604 | reverse complement strand
TACGAGGCGATCGTCAAGGGCGAGAACATTCCGGAGCCGGGCATCCCGGAATCGTTCAAGGTGCTCCTCAAGGAACTCCAGTCACTGTGCCTCAACGTCGAGGTGCTGTCTTCGGACGGCGCGGCGATCGAGATGCGCGATGGCGACGACGAGGATCTGGAGCGTGCGGCCGCGAACCTGGGCATCAACCTGTCCAGGAACGAAGCCGCCACCGTCGACGATCTGGCGAACTAGGCGGTAGGTCGAATGCCGTTCCCCCCGGTAGCGATTGCTTGCAGGTCGCTCGAAAGGATCAGAACGGCATTCGGCTCCGCGTAACACCAACTAGTGAACTTTTGCTCGAATTCGACCCGAATAGGGGAAAGGAAGTTACGTGCTAGACGTCAACTTCTTCGATGAACTCCGGATCGGCCTTGCCACCGCCGAGGACATTCGGCAGTGGTCCTTCGGCGAGGTCAAGAAGCCGGAGACCATCAACTACCGTACGCTCAAGCCGGAGAAGGACGGCTTGTTCTGCGAGAAGATCTTCGGTCCCACCCGGGACTGGGAGTGCTACTGCGGTAAGTACAAGCGCGTCCGCTTCAAGGGCATCATCTGTGAGCGCTGTGGCGTCGAGGTGACTCGCGCCAAGGTGCGCCGCGAGCGGATGGGCCACATCGAGCTGGCCGCGCCGGTTACCCACATCTGGTACTTCAAGGGCGTGCCCTCGCGCCTCGGGTACCTGCTCGACCTGGCGCCGAAGGATCTGGAAAAGATCATCTACTTCGCCGCCTACGTCATCGTCGGCGTCGACGAGGAGCTGCGTCACAACGAGCTCTCCACGCTCGAGGCCGAGATGGAGGTCGAGAAGAAGGCCGTCGCCGATCAGCGCGACGCCGACCTGGAGGCCCGCGCCCAGAAGCTCGAGGCCGATCTGGCCGAGCTCGAGGCCGAGGGTGCCAAGTCCGATGTGCGCCGCAAGGTCAAGGACGGTGGCGAGCGCGAGATGCGTCAGCTCCGCGACCGCGCCCAGCGCGAACTGGACCGGCTCGAGGAGATCTGGACCACCTTCACCAAGCTGTCGGTCAAGCAGCTCATCGTGGACGAGATCCTCTACCGCGAGCTGATCGACCGGTACGGCGAGTACTTCACCGGCGCCATGGGTGCAGAGTCCATCCAGAAGCTGATGGAGAACTTCGACATCGACGCCGAGGCCGAGAACCTGCGGGAGACCATCCGCAGCGGTAAGGGCCAGAAGAAGCTGCGCGCGCTCAAGCGGCTCAAGGTTGTCGCGGCCTTCCAGACCAACGGCAACTCGCCCATGGGCATGGTGCTCGACGCCGTTCCGGTGATCCCGCCGGAGCTGCGCCCGATGGTTCAGCTCGACGGTGGCCGTTTCGCCACCTCCGACCTGAACGACCTGTACCGCCGCGTGATCAACCGCAACAACCGCCTCAAGCGACTGATGATCTCGGGCGCGCCGAGGGGAATGAACGTGCTTGTGATAGTGCATTTTGACCAGTGGTTGCGTCTAAACATAATAATGC
>NZ_JBEXLC010000330.1:0-1602 GCF_040609795.1 Nocardia sp. NPDC004604 | reverse complement strand
CCGATCAACCAGCCACGCCGCGACCGGCCCGCCGCACGCCGCTGCCGTCTGCGCCCGGTCGAATGGCCGAAGGCGTGGACGTGCGGCCCACCCGAGGAACCGTTCACCCTCGCCGACGCCCATGTCGCGATGCAACTGCATCGCGAGCACGACTGCGACCGCAAGCACGCCGCATTCGATGCGCTGGTCGCAGCCGGACGCATCCACCCCGATTCGGCGCGCCGACACCGACTCTGGGGCAAACCCTGGTGAATAACCATCCGACTCGGCTCGCCGACTGCACTCACATACCAACCCCGCACGATCGATCGGAATGACTTGATGGCCGAATGGACTTGGGAGCCAGACGATTTCGCGGCGCTGTGGCTCAACCACCCGCACGACCGCTTCCCCGATCCGCTTCGCTTCACCAGTCGCTTCGCCTACCGCGACGACTTCGATGCCCACCGGGTGACCGTGCGCGAGCGCTACTCCCGCAACGAACTAGCAGAAATCCAACTCGCCCTGGATACCTTGACCACCTCGCTGGTACGCATCCAAATCTTCGGCGGCACAACCCGACACAAGAACCCCGACGGCGGCGTCCGCATCTACCGCATTGTCGGCGCACGTACCGACCAGCGCGCGATGTCGCTGGCCCAAGCCACCTTCGGCGATGCCAACGGCCCGATCCGCTGCCGGATGTTCCCCACCGATCACCTCCCCACACAACTCGTCGGCTGCCTGCCACCCTGCACACCCGGCACCCAATCGCAGGCCGCCTGCCACCCCGACAGCGACACCCCACACGAGCGCTATCAGCGCCTCCTGCGGCAGCCCGCCGACGGCGGCGGATCCGCTCTGCTGCACACCGGCCCCGCCGCCAAACCGAGCAACCCCGTCGCCACCATCCAATGGCACGACATCACCGATGACGGCCGCTACACCGAACTCCACAACCAACCCCACACCATCCACCCCACCACCCCCACCGACCTCGCCGCCCACTTCACCACCTGGCTCCTCAGCCCCTGAACAACTACGCAGCTCATCCCCCTTGCCCCCACTCCGCGAGCACTGAAATCCCTCACTCCGACCCCTCACTCCCGACCTCCTCCTTGGCAGAGTTCTGGACGGGTGCGTTCGGGTTGGTCAGGCTGCGGTAGGTCCTGTTGTCCTGCACCGACTTCCCGGTTTTCTCGACCCGAAATGGTTTGGCGTTCCGCGGTTTTGCCGGTGCAGTGCTGGGCACGTCGTGTGCCGTACCCGCCTTACCTCCCGCAGCCAGGTGAACAGGCCCACAGCTTCCAGCCCACTCAACTGGCCGTGGTCGCGTCCTCCAGAAACACCCCCCACCCCACATCTGAACTGGACAAATGATCACGTGGAATCTATGGCGGCATCGCCCGAGAAGCCCCCGCCACCAGTGCCACCTGATCTTGATCACCATGCACTGATGCAGTGCAAACGTCGAGAAGAGCCCTGCACCAGCGCATTCTCGAGTAGTAGGTACTGCGGCATAGGTGCGGACGGTCGGCAGTGTCGGGGCGTTTCTTGGCAGAGTTCTGGACCGGTGATGACCATGCGCTGGTGTGGGTGGACGTTGAGAGCGGCCTGCGCCAG
>NZ_JBEXLC010000329.1:0-1800 GCF_040609795.1 Nocardia sp. NPDC004604 | reverse complement strand
CTGGTCGAGGTCGACGAGGCCGAGATCCGAGGGTGTCAGCCCGCCGACACCGGGTCGGGACGCGTGGGTGGCCAGCGCTGTCACGGCGTCGCGCCACAGTTCGGCGATCTCGGTGACCTCGCCGCTGGTGAGCAGACCGGTCGGGTAGTCCCAGGAGGCGGTCAGGGCGGGGCCGTCGGGGGTGTCGGTGGTGGCGGCGTTGATGGCGAGCACGGCTGCCGCGGCCGCGTCGGGGTTCTGGATGCCGCCGCCGTCGGTGTCGCCGCCGGCGGGCATCCAGCCGATCTCACGCAACTGGGTGGGGATGGTGTCGAAGCGGCCGAGGTAGTTGAAGCTGACCTGCGGGTCGGGTAGTGCGGCCAGGATGGGGGTGGTGTCGGGGTTGAGGTAGCGCAGCAGCCCGTAGCCGATTCCGCGGGCGGGAACCGCGCGCAGTTGTTCCTTGACCGACTTGACGACCGCCCCCGCGGCAGCACCGGCGGCGAACACGTCGTCGATGTCGATACCGGACAGGTCCAGGCGCACCGGGTAGGTGGTGGTGAACCAGCCGACGGTGCGGGTGAGGTCGGCGCCGGGCAGCGGTGTGTCGTGGCGGCCGTGGCTTTCGAGGGTGAGCAGCGCCTCGGTGCTGTCCTCGCCATGGCGGTGACGCCATCGCGCCAGTGCCAGGGCGAGCCCGGCGATCAGGGCGTCGTCGACGTTGCCGCGGAACGCTTGCGGCAGGGTGGTCAGCACCGCGCGGGTGACCGCGGTCGGCAGTGTCACCTCCACGGTGGCGACACTGGCTTGGACGTCCACGGCCGGGTCGAGCGGGCGGGGACCGATCGCCGGATCGGCGGTCTCGAGGGTGGAGCGCCACCAGTCGAGTTCATCGACGCTCTCGGCAGCGGTGTTCAGGCCATACGCCCAACGCCGCATCGAGGTACCCACGGGCGTGAGTTGTGGTGGTTGCCCGGCACTGATCTGGGCCCACGCCGAAGCGAAGTCGGGAACCAGGATCCGCCACGACACCCCATCGACAACCAGATGCTGTACGACAACCATCAGCCGCCCGGGCCGGTCCGCCCAGTCGAACCAGACCAACTGCAGCATGACGCCCGCAGCGGGGTCGAGGCGCTCGGCGGCCGCATTCGCCTCCGCGTCGGCGATGGCCGCGAAGTAGGCGCTGTCCGGCGCAACTGTCACCGGCACGCGCCGGATCAGTGCGGCGGCGCTTACCTCGGTCGGCCGCACCTGCAGCGCCCATCCGGTGGGGTGTGCGGGGTCGGGAAGGAGTTGAGCGCGCAGCATGTCGTGGTGGTCGATCACCGCTTGCACGGTGGTTTCGATTCCGGTCCGGTCGATGCCGTCGGGCAGGGTGAGCATCGTCCATTGGCTGAACCGGTCGAACCCGCCGCGTTCGAACATCCAACACATGATCGGGGTCAAAGGCACCGACCCCACGCCCGCGCCGGGGAGTTCCGCCGGCAGGGCGACCGCCGCGGCACTGTCCTGGACCGCGATCTGGGCCAGCCCGGCGACGGTCTTGCGTTCGAACACCTCCCGCGTGGAGAACACCACCCCGGCCGCTCGGGCCCGGGTGACCAGCTGGATCGACATGATGCTGTCGCCGCCCAGGGCGAAGAACGAGTCGTCGAGACCGACCGTGTCGATACCCAACACCTCGGCGAACAGTCCGGCCAGTGTCTTCTCGACATCGGTGACCGGCGCCCGGAACTCGGCGCGAGCCGAACTGAAGTCCGGAACGGGTAGCGCGGCGCGGTCGAGCTTGCCGCTCTCGGTCACCGGCAGCGTGTCCAG
>NZ_JBEXLC010000328.1:0-1802 GCF_040609795.1 Nocardia sp. NPDC004604 | reverse complement strand
CTAGGAGACTGCTGAATAAGCGGGTTTGGGGGTGGGAAGAGCGCCGGCAAGGTCGTCTGTGCGGTGTGTGAGGTCAGGCCCTCGTGAGGGTCGACAGTGGTCGTTCTTCCCGCTGGTATCAGTATGACGTGCGGGGCTGGTCGGGTCGCGGGTTCACCGCTGTCAGGCGATGGCCCAGATGTTGTCGATGCGGTCAAGTCCGAGGTTGAGCAGTCGGCGCAGGTTCAGAGCGGCCATGCGGGTGTGCAGCCATTGATTGTTGGCTCGAACGCCTCGGTAGCGCAGTTTCCGGCAGCGTCCTTTGGGGCCGATAAGCCAGGCGATGGATCGTTCGACCATGGGCCGGTGGCGGCGGTAGGTGGTGAGGAGGTCGGTGTTCTCGCGCCAGTCGTGGCGGGCTCGACGCAGGTGGGCGTCGTGTTCGTGCAGGTTGAGGGTGCGGCCGTCTGTTCGGGTGGTGCATCGTTCGCGCAGTGGGCAGCCGCGGCAGGCGACCCCGAAAACAACCTTGTGTTTCGAGGTGATCGAGCGGGTGACCCCGCCCGGGCAGGTCGCGGTGCGGTCGTGGTGGTTGAGGGTGAAGGCATCGAGGGTGAACCCGCCAGGGACCGCTGGGCGAAGCGGAAAGGGTTTGATGATCGCGGTGTGGCCCTGCCCGGCTAGTTCGGCCCGCATGTCACCGGTGCCATATGCGCTGTCGCCCAGCACCTGTCGTGGCTCGTTCTCCTGGGCGAGCAGGTCCAGGCCGATGACGGATTCGTGGTTGTTACTGCCGTTGCCTTTGGCGAGGCGCCCGTCGGTGAACAGTCCGGTGTCGGGTTCGACCGCGACGTGGGCCTTGTAACCGTCCTGTCGTTTGTGGACGGTTTTGTGGATGTGGCGGGCGTCGGGATCGACGACCGAGATCACCCGGTCGGTGGTGACCTTGCGGGCGATGCGCCACCGGCCGTCGGTGCCGTCGGAGTCCTCGGCGGGTTCGACGTCCTGGCCGGCGATCAACGCCAGCAACGCCAACGCTTGCGATGCCTTGTCTCGGATATCTTCATCGAATTCGTTGTCTGCCAACGTGTTCACGACCGTGGTCGCGTCGTTGACCAGCGCCGAGACCAGCGCCTCCCGAGCTGCCTTGTCGGCCCAGGCGATCGCGGGTTTGCCGGGATCGTCGTAGTCGTGGGCGCGGCACTGCGCCGCGATGACCGCCGCCGCGCCTGGCACCTCGCGCCGCACCCGCCGGATCGCCGCGATCAATTGGGTGACTGTGTCCTGGGTGGCGACCGCATCATCGAGGACCACCGAATCCAACGCCCGACGTGTCTTGCCTTGCAGTACACCGGTTTCGGCGATAACGGTGCGGACCGCGTCGAAGATCCTGTTCGGGTTGTTCGACTTCGCCAACCGCCGCCGCCAATAGGTCAACGTGGACGGATCGAACCCTTCATCGTCCAACGCCAACCCACAAGCCACCTTCCACCGCAGGTCACACCGCAACGCCTGCACCGTTTCCCGGTCGGACAGATCATGCAGTGCCTGCAGCACCATCACCGATGCCGCGACCTCGCACGGCAGGCTCGGCCGCCCGGTCCTGCTGGGGAACAAGTCCTCGAACATCACCGCCGGGAACACCTCACACCGATGCTCAGCCAGAAACGCGAACACACTGCCCGCCGGAACCAAATGCCCAACCAACGCAGCAGCATCCATCAACTGCGGATCCGAACCACCCTCACCCTGCACCCCACCATCCTCGTTGACCCGCCCCTACGGGCCGGGTCAACACACCGAGTTATTCAGCAGTCTCCTAG
>NZ_JBEXLC010000327.1:0-1805 GCF_040609795.1 Nocardia sp. NPDC004604 | reverse complement strand
CAGAAATTGAGTCCGGATGTGCCGATATCAGAGGCACAGTACATCGAGTTGCGTGGCGATCTCGACGTCGATCTGCTGCGCGAAGCCTCGATTCGGGCAGGCCGCGAGTTCCAGTCCGGATACCTACGGCTGGTAGAGGTCGACGGCGAGCCGTACCAGGTGTTCGACCCGTCGCTCGAGTCGCCGGCGCCGGTGATAGACGTGCGTGGCGAACCGGATCCCGTCGCGGCGGGCTTGGAGTGGATGCGTCGGGAGTACACCAGGCCGCTCGATATGACGCGGGACCGGTTGTTCGGATCGGCGGTTGTGTGGGTGGGGGACCGGCATTACCTGCTGTACACCCGAATCCACCACGTCGCGATGGACGGCTATGCCGGAATGATGACCCTGAACCGCATAGCGGCGCTGTACACGGCGGCGGTGCGGGGCCGGACGGCGGAGCCGAACCGGGCGGCGGACGTGCGCACGCTATATGAGGCCGACCGCAGCTACCGGGAGTCGAAGCGGTTCGCCGACGACCAGGAATATTGGCTGAATAAGCTCGCCGACGCCGGGGACGAGTCCAGTCTGGTCGATGGGCACGCACCCGCGCGCGCGGACAGTGCGGTCGCAACCGCCGAACTTTCGCCGCTGATGGTGCAGCGGATCGAGCATGCCGCGGAAGTGTGGAATGCGAGCCCGGCCGCGGTGGTGATCGCCGCATTCGGCTGCTACCTGGCGCGGATGACCGGCCGAGACGACGTCATGGTCAATATTCCCGTATCGGGTCGCACGAACGCCGTGCTGCGGCGGTCCGGCGGGGTCTTCGTCAATGTCGCTCCCCTTCCGCTCATGCTGGATCGGGACGATACCGTGGCGACACTGACGCGGCGGGTGCAGTCCGATCTGGTGGGGGCGTTGCGGCACCAGCGGTGCGGCCTGACCGACATTCGTGCCGCCGCCGGACACCACGGCGGACTGCGGCGTTTCGCCGGCCCGGTGGTGAATGTCATGTTCTTCCACCAGGAGATCCGGTTGGGTTCGGTGACCGGGGAGTTCCATATCCTCAGTTCGGGGCCGGTCGACGATCTGCTGGTCGACCTGTATCAAATCGGGGAGCCGCCGCGGACGATCCTGCACTTGCTGGCCAATCCCGACCTCTATACCGACTCCGAACTCTCGGCGCATTGCACGAGGTTCGAGGAATTTCTCGACGCGTTCGCCGCCGCGCCGGACACTGCGTTCGACCAGGTTCACCCCGAAAGCGCCCGTGCCGGCGCCCGGATCAAGCGCCGCCGCGAGAACCTGGCGTTCTGGCGGGCCACGCTCGCGAACCTGCCCGAGGAGCTTCGTCTGCCAGTCGATCGGCCCCGGTCAGCGGTACCGTCGAATCGAGGCGCCACCGCAAGCTACCCCTTGCCTGCCGATCTGGTTCCGGCACTGGAACAATTTGCGCGGCAGCATAGTTCGTCGCTGTTCACGGCGATCCATGGCGCGTTGGCGGTACTGCTCGCCCGGTTGAGCGGCACCACCGACATTCCGATCAGCACACCGACCAACGGGCGCGCTACGGCCGCGCTCGACGGTGTCGCCGACTTCGCCGACACCGTGGTGCTGCGGACCGAGATCGATCCCGCTGAATCGTTCACCGAACTACTCGGCCGGATCGAACAAGTCGATGTGGACGCCTTCGAGCACGCCGACGTTCCGTTCGAGCAGGTGGTGGACCAGCTGGTGCCACAGCGGTCCCAGTCCAGGCATCCGCTGTTTCAGGTGCTGTTGGCGTTGCGGAATCAGGAGCCGGTGGGGTCGGCCCTGTCCGATTT
>NZ_JBEXLC010000326.1:0-1881 GCF_040609795.1 Nocardia sp. NPDC004604 | reverse complement strand
CAATTGTATTTGGTTTATTAGGTTTAACATTATTTGTACGTGGCGCTGGTATTGAATCATTATCTTTAGGAAATACTGTTATCGCTGCTGCTTTATGCGGTTGAGCGATGCAGCGGCATAGCCGCTCTTCCCGAACTCAACGGCGGCGGACCTGATTATCGCCGCGCGTGTCCGGCGGGCCCGCTCTTGCTGCCGTGCCATGCTCGAAACGCCTCCGAAGCCTACTCGCCGCCAAACGGTGCCCCCCAATGGAACGGACCCTTGGCGCGAAGTTATGAGTTTTATCAATACTTCAAACCGGGATTTCGCCCAGTTTCAAACTTTCGGTACGAAAACTTGCGAAAATCCTGAAACACACCAGCTGGTATAGTTTTCTTGCCCAGGTGCGCCGCAGGGGGTGCGCACCTGGGCATTACTTCGTCTCGGATCTGCCTCCCCCGGCGTCGACTCGTAGGAAGTCACGATCGGCCGTACCGGTCGCGACACGTTCGGGCACAACAACGATAAGCCGAATTCCGGATCGCCGGGTAAGTCGGCGATTCCTCCGTAATTCACCAAGTCGTCACCGTACCCGGAAAGGCCATCCGACACGCGGCAAACCGAAGACTCGAGCGGACGAAACATCCGGATATCTGTTACAGCTAACATCGCGCAATCATGCGATCGAGCCGCTTTGATTTCCGAATTCGGCAGCGACGCAGCACCGTTCACCCGAGTCGACCAGCGCACCGATCGCCGCGGCGCCGACCGCGCGACACCGGCCAGCCGCCTCGCTGCGTCCCCCCGCGCGCTGACCCTACACCCCCCGCAAATCCAAAGACATTGGTACGCAACATGATTGGATGGTAGCCCGGCACGGGCGAAATGAACAAAGCTGGGCACCAAACGTTTACCCGCAGCATCGCCGCGTGCACGCGCCGTGTTACCCGCTACGCCAGCATGACTCGCCCCCGCCCCCGGCAACCCCGAGCGAACCGAACCGCGGCCCACCCGCCGCGTCCCGCCCCCGGTTACCCGATCCGCGCCGAGCCAACTACACTGTCCCTCCGCGCCCCTATAGCTCAGTTGGTAGAGCTACGGACTTTTAATCCGCAGGTCGTAGGTTCGAGCCCTACTGGGGGCACCGAATCAGGCGTCCGGTTTCATACCGGACGCCTGAGTCTTTTTCGGTCCGTTCGCACACCCGGCGTATGTCGGCACCGACCGCGAATCGGCACATTTCGGGCAGGCTTTCCCATACCGCGGGCACGTCCCCGCACACCGGGGGCATCCCTCGACAACAGGTGACGTCCTTCGATGATCTGCTCTCCCAAGTTCCCATTGCACAGCTCGCCGACAAGTTGGGTGTCGACCAACTCATGGCGACGAATGCGGTAAAGGCGGCATTGCCGACCCTGCTCGGCGGATTACCGGCCAACGCGACCGAACCGGTGGGCGCTCTGATCGGCGCGCTGGACCAGCACGGTGAACTCATCGAAGGCGAGGGCGCGGCGGATGTCGACAAGGTCGATATCGCCAGCGGGTCGAAGATCGTCGACAAGGTCTTCGGCGCGAAGCAGAACGCGGTGATCAGCGCGCTCGGCGCGACCGCGGGCACCGTCGGCAACGACCTGGTCGCCTAGCTGCTGCCGATGCCGACTCCCATCGTGATGGCCCATCTGGCCGAGCAGTTGACCCGCGGCGGTGACAGCACGGCGGCGCCGCGGACACAGTCGAGCGGCGGCATCCGCGACATACTCGGCGGTCTGCTCGGCGGCAGCGGCGGCATCGGGGGCGCGATCGGAGAAGCGTTGGCCGAGAACGCAGGTGGTGCGCTCGGAAGCATGCTGGACGGTCTTTTCGGGCGCAAAACGCTGAAGCTCGCCCGCGCCGACACTCCCG
>NZ_JBEXLC010000325.1:0-1960 GCF_040609795.1 Nocardia sp. NPDC004604 | reverse complement strand
GGCGACCGGAACATGCTGGGAGCCGTGGTCTTCCTCGTGTTCTCGATCGCGACGTTGGTCGTGCTCGTTCTCCATGTTGTCCTCGCCTGAGCCCGCGTTTCTACCTCGGCAGCTGGAATCCATGTACCTGCATGGAATGCATTGCCCGGCTGCATGTTTGCGCTTGATGCACCGACGTCCGCGATTATTGCGGCCGTGCCGCAGCTTCTTGGATGAGGTGCAGCAGGGCTCGAGCTGCGGCCGGGGTGAGGTCGGGCGGATCTATCGGGACGATGACTTCGAGTTCCGTTGAGCTCGCATTGTCGTGCGATAGACGCGAGTGGGTCGACTGGGCGGTCTCGGCCGAGGAATCGAGCGGGTAAGCGTTGTGCATGAAGTCATCTTCCAATTGGTGTTGCGAGCGGGTGGCATCCAAGGAAGGGGCTTGACGATATCGGTAGGGCTGGCACGACATTCGTGATCCGGCGGGCTATGAGCCATCGGGTCGACTGCCAGTTTCTCAGGATTCTTTCAGCTGAACCCGTATTGAACCCCTACGGGCCACTACTTGGGGTTCTGTGTGGATTGGGCGCAAAAGAGCTACCCGAAATCCTGCAAAACCGCAGGTAGGGCGGGTGACGTGTCGTTGCTGGTTGTGTCCGGAGGGGGACTTGAACCCCCACGCCCGATAAAGGGCACTAGCACCTCAAGCTAGCGCGTCTGCCATTCCGCCACCCGGACCGGTGTTGCTGAGCAAGGGTAACGGATGAGTGGGGAAGTATTGAAATCGGTTGTGACGGCGGGTGGGTTCAGTGTGTGGCGACTACCCGTTCGATGACCGGGCGCCACGATTCCAGCAGGGCGACTTCGTGGCCGACGATCTTGCCCGCATCGTCGGCGCGGCGCAGGGCGATGGCGGCGGTGAAGTCGGGATCGGCTCGGAATTCGGCGATTTCGGCTGGGGTCATCGGGCCGCCCTGGGCGATCAGGGTGCGCTGGCTGGCGGGGGAAAGCGTGTGGGTCGTATCGGTTGCGGCGAGATAGCGTTTGGCGATGACGTGCAGTTCGATCAGTCGGGCAACGCGGTCGCCGAGTAGCGAGCGGATCGCATCGGCGCCGTGTTCGCCGTGGTGTGCGTCGTCGCCGGGGACGAGTTTGTGGCCGATGTCGTGCAGCAGTCCGGCCAGTTGCAGTTCCTCGTCATCGGGATGGGATAGGCGCAGCAGTTGGGCGCATTGCAGGTCGTGATCGAGGATGTCGACGGGGTCGCCGCTGCGATCGGGCATATCCCAGACATCGGCGCAGTCGGTCAGCAGGTTGATCAATTCGTCCACGGTGGATACCGACACCTCAGCCCCGATCTCGTGATGCGCTTGCTCACTGCTCAGCGCGTCCGACGCAATGAGCGAAATGGTCTGGACCAGTCTGCCGTCGATCGTCGGCCGGTGGGGTTGCGGGTGAATGGCGTTTCGGTGAATGCTGGCGGGCCGGGCACCCGGAATGGGGCCCATGCGCGCTCCGCTCGATCGCCACCCCACCTGATTCCGAGCCTGATATGGCAGGCTGGCCCGCATGCGTGTTGCCGTTGTTGCCGGGCCGGATCCGGGCCATGCGTTTCCGGCGTTGGCGCTGTGCGAGCGCTTCCTGGCCGCCGGTGACGAACCGGTGTTGTTCACCGGACCGCGCTGGTTCGACGCCGCCAAGGAGGCGGGCATTGCGGTGCGCAGACTCAAGGGTCTCGCCCCGCGCGCCGTCGACGATGACCGCGATGCCGGTCAGCGCATTCATGAACGTGCGGCGCATATTTCGACCGAGATCCTGCCCGATCTGAGCGCGATGCTGCCGGAACTCGTGGTGTCGGATGTGCTCACCGCGGGCGGCGGGCTGGCCGCCGAACGACTCGGGGTGCCGTGGGTTGAGCTGTCGCCGCATCCGCTGTATCTTCCGTCGAAAGCGTTGCCGCCCATCGGCAGTGGCCTCG
>NZ_JBEXLC010000324.1:0-1975 GCF_040609795.1 Nocardia sp. NPDC004604 | reverse complement strand
TGGCTCCACCAGCGGCGGCCAGATGCCCGGCGGCACCGTCGGTGACTGGATCAAGCAGGCACTGCAGGTATTGCAGCAGTTGGGCTACAACATCAGCACGATCGATCCGCAGGCCATCGCGATCATCATCCAGTACGAATCGGGCGGCAATCCCAATGCCACCAACAACTACGACAGCAATGCGGCCGCTGGTACACCCTCGATCGGGCTCATGCAGACCATCGGCCCGACCTTCAACCAGTACGCCGCGCCCGGGCACCAGAACATCTACAACCCGGTCGACAATATCGTTGCCGGGGTCCGTTACGCGATAGGCCGATACGGCTCGGTCAGCAATGTGCCGGGCGTCAAGGCGGTACGCAGCGGCCGAGCGTACGAGCCCTACTGATGCCACCACCGCAGCGGGACACACCGGATCCGAGCCTCGACAACGCGCATGAGACCCCGCCCGGCACAACGACATCCGCACCACGCCGGAACGCAACGCGACGCAGTCCGCCGCGGGCGCCGACCGGCCCATCGGCCGCTCTCGCACAGCAGCCTGCCGCGACCGCGGCCGTACGCGGCCCGGCGGCGGGACCGGTCGCCGAATCCGGAACCGCGGCAACCGGATCGCCCACGGTCGCCCGCCCCGACGCACTCGCCGGATTCGGCACCAGCGCGCCGTACGCGACGGCGGCGCTCGGTGCGCTGGCATCCATTTCCGCCCAGTACGGCACGGCCAACCCCACCGCCGATACCGGTCAGCCGTACGCACCGCCCGCGCTCGGCTCCGGACAACCGACCTCATGGCCCGGCGAATCGGGATCACAGTACGCGGCGAACAATCTCGATACCGGACGCCGCGCGCAATCGACGCAGTCGTTGAACGCCGAACTCGGCGGCCTGCTGGGCGGTGCCGCCGATAGTACGATCCAGGGCCGGGCGGCCATCGATGGCATTATCGCCGAGGTGAATACGGCCATGACCGCACTCGGCGGCGTCGCCGATACCACCGCCGGGCGTCAGATGCTCATCACCACACTCAGCAATGCCCTACAGCGCGCAGGCGCCGTGCTCGGACAGGGGCAGTCGGCGGCGGCGATCACCGCGGATAGGGTTGCCGCACTGGCCGACCGGTTCCTGCAGAATGCGCGCCCGACCCGGCAGCCGCCGCGCCGGGCCCAACCGAGCACAGGCGGATCCAGTGCGCGCCCGCCGCGCACGCGCCCGTCCGGTCAGCAGGGTCAGTGGATCAACGACGCCCTGCGCATCCTGGCCGCCAATGGCTACGACACCCGGTACATCAATCCCGCCGATATCGCCGCGATCATCCAGCACGAATCCGCGGGCGATCCGAATGCGATCAATCTCTGGGACAGCAACGCCGCCAAGGGAACTCCGTCCAAGGGTCTGATGCAGACCATCGACCCCACCTTCAACGCCTACGCGCTGCCCGGCCACCGCGATATCTGGAATCCGGTCGATAACATCATCGCGGGCGTGCGGTACGCCATCGCCCGCTACGGCTCGGTCAGTGACGTGCCCGGCATCCAGGCGATGCACCAAGGCGGACATTACGTTGGATACTGAGCGGGCGCTGCGGTCGACGTTCGACTGTCAAGACCAGCGGGTGGCGTGATAGCCGCTCGGCAAATTGATCACTTTGACGACGTCTCCGGTGTGCGGGGCCTCGACACACTGGCCGTTTCCGATATACATCATGACGTGACCAGGATTCCCATTGTTGAATTCAGAGTCGGGAAAGATCAGGTCACCGGGGCGGATATCGGCCGGATTGACCTTCTGCAGCTGTTGGTACTGGGCGGAGGCCACACGTGGAATGCTCACACCCGCCTGGGCCGCCGCGTATTGCATGAGCCCGGAGCAGTCGAAGGAATTCGGCCCCTCGGCCCCCCACACATACGGATTGCCAAGATGGGCCAAAGCGACCTGGATCGCCTTCTGCGCGGCCGCGGATGTTCCGGCGGCCGAG
>NZ_JBEXLC010000323.1:0-2049 GCF_040609795.1 Nocardia sp. NPDC004604 | reverse complement strand
TCTGGTGCGGACAGCCGTGCCCGCCACCCTGCACCTGCTGAACGTGGCCGCCGGCCGGATCGACGCCTTCTGTCCCGACTGCACCCGATACACCGCGCGAGCTGACCCGGGAGACGTCCGCGGAAAATGAGTGGCGCTGGGCTGCGATCCCAGCGGATATGGAATCCGCCGTCTATCTGATCACCGGTATCCAGGCCGCTGGGAATCCACGGTCGCCCAGGCATTGGCGGAGCGGCTGCCGCGCTCGGCGCATGTGCGCGGGGATGCGTTCCGGCGCTTCATCATCGGTGGCCGAGTAGACATGAGTCCGGAACCATCGACGCAGGCACTGGACCAACTGCGGCTGCGGCACGCGCTGGCCGCGCACACCGCCGATGCGTACGCCGCGGCCGGATTCACCGCCATCATCCAGGATGTCGTGCTCGGGGAGTGCCTGCCCTACACCCTCGACCGCATCCGGACCAGGCCTCGATATGTGGTTGTGCTCGCGCCGAAACCGGCTGCGGTCGCGGCGCGCGAGGCGGGCCGGGACAAGGTCGCCTACGACGGTTTCACCGTCGACAGCCTGGATGAGGTGCTGCGGGCGCAGACCCCGCGCATCGGATTATGGTTGGACACTTCCGATCTCACCGTGGAGCAGACCGTCGACGAGATCCTCGAGCGAGCCCGGCCACTGGATAGCGAGTCGCTGTTCGGTGACTGCGTCCCGACATCACGTCACGAGCAGGAGCCCTCACCACATCAAACCCCCACTACCCCAACACCGCTCACCCGAGCGGAGCTGCACCCATCGAGATCCGCGACTTCCCCCACTCGCGCAGCCGAACACGCCGCAACATAGCAACAATTACGTGCTATTCATCTGCATGCCCTTAGACAACCAAGATCATCACCGAGCCATTGCAGTGCTCGCCCCAACCCAAAATAGCAGGTCAAGCGGTCACATCATGACTTTCCCGGGCCCCTGCCAAGGATCTCGATCTTTCGTGTCGGCTTCATTTAGGGAGCCAGCGCCGCCATACACGAGCCCGGTTTCAGTGGTTCGCCTGGATCGTTCGCGTGGGGCCGTCGGCCAGGCGAGCGATGCAGGCTAGCGCGAGATGTCTGGGCCTAGCTACCCGATATCTGGGTTACGCCGGCAGAACAGTCAGATGGGCAAGGACGCCGTCGGGGTCTCTGAGGTAGACGTAGTCTTCCCGGTTCTTGAACATCGCCATCAGTTCGGCCAGGCTATCGCGCTCGGCCGGCGTGACCGAGATTCGGCGCTTCACGAGACTTGCACACAGTCCATCGACCAGTTCTCCCCATTCGCCGACGTCGCTGAATGTCCGGTACTGGGCAAGCGCCTCCGCTGGAAGTCGGTCCGCAAGCAGCTCCAGCAGATCGCGGGAATCCTTGCTCAACTTGTTGAGCCGGTCGATCTGTTCCTGGGTCCTTTGCGGCCGCTCACGTCTCCTACGGGGCCTTTCGCTGAAATCCACAATCTCCCTCGCCTCTGTCTATTTCGGATTCGTGACAACACCGGGCCCGCTGACCGGGTAACCGGTCCGGACGCTTCCATCGGCATCCACGATGACCTCGATTAGAACACCATCGCGGACTCCTGATACCTTCCATCGTCCGTTGTCCTGGAGAACCGGAGCTTGGTCGGGATTCCTTGCGACATCCAGAATGCTTTCGATGATGTGGTCGTCGTCCCATGTGTCGATGTCGGGGAACTCGGTCTTGCCGGGTGCCCCGACACCGGGCGCATGCCCTCCTCCATCCTCGTCTCCATCACCGTCGAGGATATGAATTCGCCGACCCTGGGTGATCGAGATGCTGCCCGGCGTCGCCCCCTGCACCTTCGTCCATTGGTCACCCATCGCGCCGGCCGTGTCGTCGACAAGCACCTTCATGAGCAGGATCGTGAGGAGTTTGCCTGCTTCGAGGTTCAGGTCACCCATGCCGTCGAAATGTTTGAGAGTCACGGCCGCGGTGGCGGTGGCAGCTGCGAGACCAACGATCCTTATGAGTTTGCTGCCGGTATAGGCAGCACGTATGGCGTTG
>NZ_JBEXLC010000322.1:0-2144 GCF_040609795.1 Nocardia sp. NPDC004604 | reverse complement strand
CTAAGTGAGCGTCCGAGAACTTCGGTCATGTTCGGGTGAGGCGGCGTGACATGGTCATAATGGTGGCGATGTAGACCATGGCTTCGTGGTGGTCGGGCCGGGTTTCGTAGTCGCGTACGCAGCGGCGATGCTTGCTGATCCAGGCCAGCGTTCGTTCCACCACCCAACGGCGCGGTAGCACGACGAAGCCGGGATCGGTGCGTTTGACGATCGTCACGGCCAGGTTCAGCACTTGATGCGTCCAGTGCACCAGTCTGCCCGCATATCCGGCATCCGCCCAGGTCAGTGTGATGGTGTAGAACCGCTCCCGCAGTCTCGCCAGTAGCGGGACAGCACCGTCGCGGTCCTGGGTGCTGGCGGCGGTGACCACGACCGCCAGCAGCAGCCCCATGGTGTCGGTGGCGATGTGGCGTTTGCGACCGCCGACTTTCTTGCCGTTGTCCCATCCGCGTGATGTGGTGGGCACGGTGTCGGCGCCCCGTACCGACTGGGAGTCGATGATCGCCGCCGTCGGGCTGGGCATGCGACCGGCGCGCACCCGGATCCGATCGCGCAGTACATCGGTAATCTGTTGCCACACACCGGCTTTGGTCCACCTGCAAAAGATGTCATAGACCGTGGTCGGGGGCGGGAAGTCAGTGGGCAGCGCCCGCCAGGCGATGCCGCCACGCACCAGGTAGAAGATCGCGTCCAGCACCAAGCGGCGGGGATGTTTCTCACCACGCCCGCCCCTGCCGCCGGTATTGCCTGGTGCAGGCAGAAGCGGTTGCAGCAGCGCCCACTGCTCGTCACTGCACGAGGACGGATACGCCGGACACGGCGTCGGCGACTCACCGTGGGTCGGGCATGACGAACACAGACAACTCGGCAATACTGGCACACGAACTCCTGGTAGACCATGGTCTCGACAACCGCTGATCTACCAGGAGTTCTTCATATTCCAGCCACACCACGCCGAACCGAACATCATTGCCCTGCAATCACATTCGCAGACCCAGCACCATATAGCCGGTGGATGTCGGCGACGGCGCCGATCGGAAGATGTCCGTATCGAAGAATTTGACGCCGTGATCTTTGCTGCAGTGCAAGTATGCGTGTGCTTGATCCCAGGTCGTGCACGCAAGAAGGGATCGCACCCCTACCGGGGGCGCTCGGCGATCACGTCCATGCCATCAGCGTCGACCAGCAGCAGGCACGGAACCAGTTCGGAGCCGGTGTCCGGCGAGGTGAGCACAGCTTCCCTGATCTCTGTGGCCCGGCCCGAGCCAGCGCCCGCGATAAAGATGTCGTCCGGGCTGACCAACCCCACGATCAGCCGGTCTTCACCGACCTGACTGGCGGCCTTCTCATGGAAATCGTCGAGCAGGATCGCCGATGCCGCACAGGGACCGTCACGCTCGATGGTGGCCATAGTCCCGAGCTCCTGATCCGGGAAAACCTTGAAGGTGAGCCCACGCAACAGGTTGTCGGAGAATTCTCCGGCCAGCTCCGCGAACTCCTCCTCACTCATGGCCTCGAACCTGCTCCGCATCAGATGGGACATGCCGATCTGGCCGTTGGGCATGGTCGCAACCTTGGCGAACCCGACGTACAGCTTGCCCTCCACAAGCGGCACGGAGGCAGAAAACGGCAACGGGGCGGAGGTGCTGTGCAGGATGGGCAGCCATTCACCATCCCGCTCGGCCCGCACGATCGTCTCCTGCCCCCTCTTCTGCTGGTAGAGACCCTCGGCTTCCGCCATCACCCGCCGCGCGAACTCGAGGGCATCGGTCCAATCATCACCATCGGGGCGCTCGAAGACGTAGGTGTGTCCGGCCTCGGGGAAGGTCTCGGCCAGGAAGACCTGGTCCAGGTGGGAAGGCTGCCAAGTGCTGTGCACCTTGGTCACGTCGGAAGGCCCGATCTGCCGCTCGTGCTGAGCCTGTCGCCACGCCTGCTGGACGGAGTCCAGAGCCTGAGCGGATGCCGCACCGGTGATGAGGTCGTCGTCGCTACCATTCAGTTGAAAAACAACAACATTCATCGTCATGTCCCGTTCCACGGGCCGCGACTCTACACAGCACCCGATATCAGCACCTACACACCACCATTACCCAGCGTGGGAAGCACCTGAGCCACGCGCTGACGAGAGTTCTCGGACGCTC
>NZ_JBEXLC010000321.1:0-2189 GCF_040609795.1 Nocardia sp. NPDC004604 | reverse complement strand
GCCGCGGCCCGCGGTGCGGCGATGCCGACGGCGGCGGCCGCCGGTGTGCTCGGCACGCTCGTCGACTACGCCGGTGGCATCCCCGCCGCCAGCGCCATTCGGGACGACGGCCACCTCGGCGTCATCCGCTACGTCTCGGATCGCCGCCCCGGTGCGGAATGGATGGCCGGTAAGCCGCTACGCGCCAACGAGGTCGACCAATTACATGCCGCGGGTCTGACAATCGTGTCGAACTACCAGTTCGGCAAGGGATCGACCGCCGACTGGCGCGGCGGTATGGAGGCGGGCAAGAAGCACGCGGCACGCGGGCTGGAACTGCACCTCGCCGCGGGCGGCCCGGAGAACCGTCCGATCTACGCCTCCATCGACGACAATCCGACCGCGGTCGATTTCGCCACCATGATCGCGCCCTACATCCTGGGCTGGGAGTCGGTGATCGGCAAGCAGAACGTCGGTATCTACGCGAACTCACCGACCATCGAGCTGGCCCGGGTCGCGGACCTGGGGTCCTGGTACTGGCAGCACAATTGGGGCACACCGAAGGGCTTCGTGCACCCATCCGCCCATCTGCACCAGATCGAGATCGACAAGCGAGCCATCGACGGCATAGGTGTCGACGTGAACAACATCCTGGCCGCCGAATACGGCCAGTGGTGAACTAGACCGAGATCAGGTGGAACCGCGCGCCTACCCGGGCCGAAGCGATTCCACCTGATCTCGATCGAACTACGTTTGGCAGTGGCAGGTAGCGGCGACGCGGAGTTCGGGTTCGTCGTCGGGGACCACGCGCAGGGTGGGACGGTTATCGGGGGCCTCATGGTCGCCGCGCCAGGAGAACAGCGACCAGCGGGAGATGCCGGAGAAGGCGGAGCCGAGGCTGCCGATCGAGAACGACGAGATCACCGAGCCGAACGATCCGACGGCGCCGATGGACAGAATTGAGCCCACGCTGCCGATCGACAGGATCGAGTAGGCGGAGCCGATGGACAGGATCGAGCCTTCCGAGCGGATGGACAGGATCGAACGGCGCGAACGCTTGCTCCGGATCGAATGACCCGGGTGGATCGCGGAACGGGACCGAAGCGAATTATCGACAGTCGCCATGGCTTTGGTCTACCACAGTCCTTTCCCGACGGCGCGCTATCGCGACGATTCGGACGATGTGTCGACAGCAGCGAAGCCCGGCGGCCCTGTTCGGGCCACCGGGCTTCGCGGGGAGGAATCAGGCGACGGTGAAGAAGCCGAGCATCGGCAGGAACGAGCAGGTCCGCGGGTCGGCGTCCTCGGCCTTGGTGGTCAGCGAACCGCCGACGACCGCGACGACCCGTCCCGAACCGGTGTTGACGATCGCCGAGAGCGTGGCCGGACCGTCCGGGTTGATCTTCGCCTCGTCGGTCAGCGGCTGGACGCCGGACTGGCGAGTGTCGAGATTCAGCCACTGGACCGTCATCGGCGGATTCTGGTCCGGCGTCGGCCCCCTGGTGCCGAGTGCGGTGAACACGAATCCGGTCTGACCGGCCTGCGGTCCCGGCGGCGGCAGCGTGGCCGGGCCCGGGACGGCAAGTGCGGTGCCGACCGAATCGGCGCCGGGGCCGATGCAGCCCTTGCCGATGCTCGGGTAGAGGAACTGGGCGATGGCCGGGCCACCCTGCGGGACCTCGGGGCCGCCGCCACCGCTGCCGTCCAGGAAGGTGATGATCCGTTCCAGGGTGGACTTGATCTGCGGTGGCAGGTTCAGCGACGCCAGCAGGGCCCGCGCCTGATCGAGGATCGCGCTCTTCGGCGAATCCGCGGTCGGCTTGGCATCGGCGACCGGCTTGGCATCGGCCGGTCCCGCGATGGCGCCGACAATGGCCGGGGCCAATGCGGCGAGCATATCGATCGGGACGCCCTCGGGAACCATGGGAATGGCGTTCCGCGATGCGACGGGTGCTGGGGCCGGTGCCGCGACTGCCGTCGACGGCGCGGCGAGCGAAGCGCTCGCTGCGATGGCGAGCGCGGACAACATGATCCGCGATCCTCGGGTGCGAAGCACTGGTCTAGCCGTCCTTAACCTCGGGTACATCACAGGAGCGATGCAAAAAGCCATCGTTTCGGGGTCACTCTAGGGACATGATCGCCATGTTGTACAGCTGCCAAGCCCCTAATTCTGTTGTGGACGATCAGTGTTATCAGACGGTAGCGCCATC
>NZ_JBEXLC010000320.1:0-2276 GCF_040609795.1 Nocardia sp. NPDC004604 | reverse complement strand
CTGTCACAGGAGTGGGTGACAGCGACTCAACGGAGCCCGTTCACGACATCCGTTATGGCCTGGCATCGACTACGGCCGCAACGCCATCCCACCCGAGCGCTCGACACCGGTCGGCATCGAGCGCTCGGGCTAGTCCTACAGATCCGCGATGGCGGCCAGCGGTGGCGTCCGGGCGGCCCGGATACCGGGCCACAGCGCGGCGAGCACACCGACCACGGCCGAGCTGATCAGCACCAGCACCAGCTGGTTCCACGGAATCGCGATCTCATCGAGGCCCAGATCACGCAGCGTGCGCAGGAAGCCGACACCGAGACCGAGCCCGAGCAGCATCCCGACGATCGCCCCGAACACCGCGATCAGCATGGATTCCAGATAGATGGTCCGTCGGACCTGCGCCCGCTGCATACCGACCGCGCGGAGCATGCCGATCTCCCTGCGCCGCTCCACCACCGACAGCGCCAGGGTATTGACGATGCCGAGAATGGCGATCACCACCGCCAGCGCGAGCAGTCCGTAGAGGATGGCCAGCAGCGTATTGATCTGCTTGCCCTGCGCACCCTTGAAGTCCTCCCGGTCCAGCACCTGGACCACCACGAACTGCTCGGTGGCGTTCTCCAGGTCGGTGCGCATCTGGGGCAGATCGGCGCCCGGCTTCGCCTTGACGAACATGAACAGGTTGGTCCGGAAGTTGACCGGCATCACCTCGTCGTACATGACCGGCGACACCACCATCTGGCCGAGCAGCGGCGTCTTCTTGTAGATGCCGACCACCTTGACCGCAATCTTCTTGAATCCGAGGCTGGTCACGCTGACCTGGTCGCCGACCTTCCAGCCGCGTTTATCGGCCTCGTCCTGCGACACCATGACATCGTGATCGCCCAGCGTGCTGGTGCCCTTGATCATGTCGTAGTTCAGGACACTGTCGGGCGCGCCATCGAATTCGGTGCCGCCGATCTGGTCATCGCCGATCTTGAAGGCGGCACCGCGCAGCCCGACCACCTCGGCAACGCCGGGCACCGACTTGCGTACCGCATCACCGGCACCGAGCGGCACACCGATCATCTGCGGCCCGGCCAGCACATAGTCGGCCTTCACCCCCTTGTCGACGAGCACGCCGACGCTCGCCTTCGCCGACGCGCCCAGCATGCCGATCGCGGTCACCAGCATCAGACCGAGGGTGAGCGCGAAGGCCGTTGCCGCAGTCCGGCGCGGATTGCGCGCGGCATTATTGCGCGACATCCGTCCGATCGGACCGAAGGGCCGCAGCAGCGTACCGAGCACGCCGACCACCGGCCGCGACAGCGCGGGCGCGGCGAGCAGCACCGCGAAGATCAAGCCGAGCGCGCCTATCCCGACCGTCAGAGCGGCGTGGCCGCCGGTCTTCTGCGCACCGAGCACGACGAGCACCGCACCGGCAATGGCGAGCAGGATGCCGCTCCCGGTCCGGACCCGCAGCGACTCCCCGGCCGAGGCGAATTCCTCGCGCATGGCCTCCACCGGCGGAATCTTGGCGGCGCGGCGGGCGGGCGCATAGGCGCTGACCACCGTCACCAGCAGCCCGACCAGCAGTCCGACGACCACGGTGCGCGGCAGCACGGTGAGCGAACCGGTCGGCAATCCGAGATCGAAGGCGTTGAGCAGGGCCGAGAGCCCGAAGGCCAGACCGATGCCGCACGCCAAACCGATTGCGCTGCCGATCAATCCGATGACAAAGGCCTCGGCGACCACCGAGGTGCCGACCTGTTGTCGGCTGGCGCCCACCGCGCGCAGCAGCGCCAGCTCGCGCAACCGCTGGGCCACGATCATCGAGAAGGTGTTGTAGATGATGAAGGTGCCGACGATCAGCGCGATCGCGCCGAAGGCGAGCAGGAAGTAGTTGATGAAGTTCAGGGCGTTGGAGACTTCCTTTTTCAGATCGGCGCGCACCTGATCGCCGTTCTGCACCTTGTAATCCGGCAGTACATTGGCGATCTTGTCGCGCAGTTCGTCGCCGGGCATCCCGGTGGCCGCGATATCGACGTAGGCGACATGCGAGCCGTCGGTGAACAGCTTGCGCGCCTGTGCGTCATCGAACAGCACGCCGATGAATCCGCCGGTGTCCGAGGAGACTTCGTAGATGCCGGTGAGGGTGACATCGATCGGACCGCCATGCGAGGGGATCAGCACCTTGGTCTTGTCCCCGACATGCAGACCGGCCCGATCCGCGCCGCCGGTATTGAGCGCGATCTCGCCTTCGTGGGTAGGTGGCACGCCTTGCACGAACTTGTCCGGTTCGG
>NZ_JBEXLC010000319.1:0-2319 GCF_040609795.1 Nocardia sp. NPDC004604 | reverse complement strand
CGCGGCCGTCGAACCCCCGGACCCCAGCGTCCTGACCAGTCCGGTGGCGGCTTCGCTACAGCAGAGCGTCCTGCGCATCCGCGGCGTCGCCCCGAGCTGCCAGCGCGCACTGGAGGGCTCCGGCTTCGTGATCGCGCCCGAGCGGATAGTGACCAACGCCCATGTGGTCGCCGGAACCACCAGCATTACGGTGGATGCCGTCGGCGGTCCGCTTAACGCTTCGGTCGTGCTGTTCGATCCCTCCAAGGACGTCGCAATCCTCGCGGTGCCGGGGCTCAACGCCCCGGTGGTCGAGCAGGCGCCGACGCCCGCGCGCTCGGGTGAGAATGCCATCGTGCTCGGCTATCCGGGTGGCGGCCGGTACACCGCCAGCGCGGCCCGCATCCGCGAAACACTGGACCTGACCGGACCGACGATCTACCGCAACGGCACCGTCGAACGTGAGGTCTACACGGTTCGCGGACAGGTGCGCGCGGGCAATTCCGGTGGGCCACTGGTGGATACCGATGGCCGCGCGCTCGGCATCGTATTCGGTGCCGCGGTGACCGACGACGACACCGGATACGTCCTGACACTGGCCGAGGTCCGGCCGCAACTCGATGCCGCGACGGCCTCGGTGATGGCGGTGGATACCGGTGCGTGTGTCCTGAGCTGATCGACGGCGGACACAGGGGTGCGACCGCCCCTGTGTCCGTGCGATCGGCCCCTGGGATCGGTGTCAGCCGAGCAACTTGGCCAGCTCGGCGGTGACCGCGTCCGGATTCTCCTGGTGGGCAAAGTGGCCCGCACCCGGGATCACGACTTGCCGCCGCTGTGGTGACCAGCGTCGGCCGGCCTGGAAGGTCGCCGGTAGCAGGTAGCCGTCGAGTTCACCGCGCATCGCGAGAACCGGGATGCGGATCGGCTGGCGCATGGTGGCCATGAAGCGGCGCCCGTCCGGACGCCACTGGCTGCGGAAGGCCCAGCGCTGATATTCCAGGGCACAGTGCGCCGCGCCCGGGATCTGGATGGCCGAGCGCATCCGGTTGGCTGTATCGATGAATTCGGCGCTGTCCGACCAGTTTCGGCTCACCCGCTGGCGCAGCAGCCGCTCGACCTCGAAGCCATTGCCGGTGGTGAGCAGATGTTCGCCGTACCGGGGCAACTGATAGCGCAGGAAATTCGGCAGCCAGGCCCGGCGCTGACGCCGATCCCGCAGCACCGCGCTCTTGAGCGCGACTGGATGCGGGGAACTCACCAGCGCGATCGAGCGCACCAGCCGCGGGTGCAACACCGCGGTCGTCCAGCAGACCAATCCGCCGTCGGCATGGCCGACCAGTGTGGCCTCGGAGTAGCCCATGGCGCGGATGAGTCCGGCGATATCGCCCGCCAGTGTCCAGCCGTCATAGCCGCGCGGCGGTTTATCGCTATCGCCGTAGCCGCGCAGATCCACCGCGACCGCGTGGTAGCCCAGATCGGCGAGTCCGGTCAGCTGATGTCGCCAGGACCACCAGAGGTCGGCAAATCCGTGCAGCAGCACGACCAGCGGTGCATCCCTGCGGTCCGGCGCCGCCTCGACAACGTGGAAGCGGATGCCGTTGGCGTGCACGTCCCGATGCGTCCACGGTCCGTCGTAACGGACGCTGGACGGATCGGGAAACGAGTTCGACGACACGCCGATCGAGCCTAGTGTGGTGGCTGCCTCGCCGCCTAGTCGGCGCAGCCGGACCCGGCCGCGCCACGCGTTCTACTTCGTCGGCTGGTCGAGCACGAGGTGTTCCTCATGCGAGCCGAACCCGCTCGGCAGCACGCTGCGCGCCTGCTTGAGCGAATCGATCGTCTTCTCCGGCGCCCGCAGTTTCTTGACCCGCAGATAGCCGAGGAGTGCGAGCACCAGCGTCGCGACGATCATCAACAGGAACACGATCAGGAACGCCGCCCAGCGCGCCAGCCACACATCGAGCAGCTCGCCCAGGAAGAAGAAAAAGAAGAAGGTGCTGAACAGCAGGACGGTCAGCGCGAGGATGAAGTAGACGCTGCCCTGCAGGCCCTTCTTGATCTCACCGGTCACCTCGGCCTTGGCCAGTTCGACCTCGGCGCGCACCAGCGTCGACATCTGTTCGGTGGCATCACGGACCAGGGTGCCGAAGCTCGCCGATCCGACGGGATCGGTATCCGAGAGGGGAATCGAGGTGACAGTGCGGCCGCGACGCGACTCGTCCCCGTTACCGCCGTTTGTGAAACTCACTTGGTCGACCCTTCTCCCTGTCCCGGCACTGTATCGGCCTCGCTCTCTCGTTCTATCGCACGCGCATCCCGCCGCGCCTGGTGGACACGCCC
>NZ_JBEXLC010000318.1:0-2339 GCF_040609795.1 Nocardia sp. NPDC004604 | reverse complement strand
GGGCAGGACCTGCCTGCGGCGCTGGATGCGTGGGCCGCTGCGTTCGACGGCACCGAGGAGCCGACCCTGGTGGCGCACGCCGACCCGGGTCGCCGTTACACCGAGTCCCGCGATGTGGTCGCCGAGTTGACCGAGGAGCAGACCGCGGCGTTGAACCAGCTGGCCAGGGCCCGTGGGATCACCCTCAACACCGTGGTCCAGTTGGCGTGGGCAATTGTGTTGGGCTCGTTGACTTCCCGCGACGATGTGACCTTCGGTGCCGCGGTGTCGGGGCGGTCTCCACAGCTGGCGGGTATCGAATCGATGATCGGACTGTTCATCAACACGCTGCCGGTGCGGGTGCGTCTGGATGCCGCCGAGAGCCTGGGACAGTTGCTCGACCGAATCCAGGCCGAGCAGACCGCTCTGCTCGATCACCAGTTCGTCGGTCTCACCGAAATCGAGCGGGTCGCCGGGCCAGCAGCGGTGTTCGACACGATGACGGTCTTCGAGTCGTACCCGGTCGATCGTTTCGGGCTCACCGCGGACACCGACATCGCGGGCATGCGGGTCGTCGACGTCACGGGTATGGACGGCGCGCATTATCCGATGGGCGTGGTCGCGCACGTCGACACGCGGTTGCACCTGAAGATCAAGTACCTGCCCGAACTGTTCGACCACGACACAGTCGACGCGACCTTGCAGCGGGTGCTGCGCGTGCTCGATGTCATGGCCGTCGATCCGGATCTGCCGCTGGCCCGGCTGAACCTGCTCTCCCCCACGGAATACCGGGAGTTGACACCGGTTTCGGGCAACCCGCCGGTGCCGGGTCGCGCGCTTGCGGAACTATTGGCGGCGACGGTACAGCGCGATCCGGGGGCGGTCGCGGTGGTGTTCGAGGATCGGCAGTGGAGCTACGGTGAGCTCGATGCGGAGTCGAATCGGTTGGCGCGGTTGCTGATCGATCGGGGTGTGGGGCCGGAGACGAGTGTCGCGGTGGGGCTGGCACGGTCGGTCGAGTCGGTGCTTGCGGTGTGGGCAGTGGCGAAGTCGGGGGCGGCATTCGTTCCGGTGGACCCGCAGTATCCGACCGGCCGCATCGAGCACATGCTCACCGATTCCGGTGCGACGGTGGGAATCACGCTGTCGCAGTGGCGAGATCGATTCCCCGGATCGGTGTCCTGGTTGGTCCTCGACGAGGCCACCGCCGAAGCCGAAGTGACACAGGCATCCTCGGCACCGGTGACCGATGCGGAGCGAACCGGACCGATCCGGCTCGACCAGGCGGCGTACGTGATCTACACCTCCGGCTCGACGGGTGTGCCCAAGGGCGTCGTGGTGCCGCACCGAGGCTTGGCGGATCTGGTAACCGAGCAATGTTCGCGGTTCGACATCGAGCCCACCGCGCGGGTGCTGCATGTCGCGTCGCCGAGTTTCGATGCGGCGGTCCTGGAACTGCTGTGGGCGTTTGCATCGGGTGGGCGGCTGGTCATCGCGCCGCCGACCGTCTACGGCGGGACCGAGCTGGCACAGATCCTGTCGAGCCAGCGGGTGACCCACGTGGCGATGACGCCGACGGCGTTGGCGACGGTCGATCCGGCCGGGCTGGAGCACCTCGAGACCGTCGTGGTCGGCGGTGAAGCGCCTCCACCCGATCTGGTGTCGCGGTGGGCACCGGGCCGCAGACTCTTCAACACCTACGGTCCGGCGGAGGCGACGATCCAGACCGACGCCAGTGCCCCGCTGGTGGCGGGGCAGCCGGTGACGGTCGGCGAACCGATCCGTGGGGTCGGGCAGGTCGTACTCGATGCCCGGTTACGGCCGGTGCCCGTCGGTGTTGTCGGCGAGTTGTACCTCACCGGACCCGGTCTGGCCCGTGGCTACCGCAACCGAATGGGGTTGACGGCGGCGCGGTTCGTCGCCGATCCGTTCGCGGAGTCGGGACGGCGCATGTATCGCACCGGTGACCTGGTGCGGTGGCTGCGGCAACCGCACGGGAATCTGGAACTGGACTACGTGGGTCGGGCCGACTTCCAGGTCAAGCTGCGTGGTTTCCGCATCGAGTTGGGTGAGGTCGAATCCGGTCTGCTGGCCTGCGCCGGTGTCGCCCGCGCGGTCGCGACCGTGCACCATGGCACCGCTGTCGGTGACCGCCTGGTCGGGTACGTGGTGCCCGAACCCGGCGTCGCCCTCGACCCCGCCGCGGTCCTCACGGTCGCCGAACAGCGGCTGGCCCCGCACATGGTGCCCGCGACCGTCGTGGTACTGGACACGCTGCCGGTGACCGAGAGCGGCAAGCTCGACCGCGCCGCGCTACCCGTTCCGGACTTCAGTTCGGCTCGCGCCGAGTTCCGGGCGCC
>NZ_JBEXLC010000317.1:0-2351 GCF_040609795.1 Nocardia sp. NPDC004604 | reverse complement strand
GAGCTTAACTTCTGTGTTCGGCATGGGAACAGGTGTGACCTCCTTGCCATTGTCACCAGACAAGTGAATGATTATACATTCAAAACTAGATAGTAAGTAAAGATTTGCGTCGCAAAACTTGAAAAAATTGATTAAGTCTTCGATCGATTAGTATTCGTCAGCTCCACGTGTCACCACGCTTCCACCTCGAACCTATTAACCTCATCATCTCTGAGGGATCTTATAACCGAAGTTGGGAAATCTCATCTTGAGGGGGGCTTCATGCTTAGATGCTTTCAGCACTTATCCCGTCCATACATAGCTACCCAGCTATGCCGTTGGCACGACAACTGGTACACCAGAGGTATGTCCATCCCGGTCCTCTCGTACTAAGGACAGCTCCTCTCAAATTTCCTACGCCCACGACGGATAGGGACCGAACTGTCTCACGACGTTCTGAACCCAGCTCGCGTACCGCTTTAATGGGCGAACAGCCCAACCCTTGGGACCGACTACAGCCCCAGGATGCGATGAGCCGACATCGAGGTGCCAAACCTCCCCGTCGATGTGAACTCTTGGGGGAGATAAGCCTGTTATCCCCGGGGTAGCTTTTATCCGTTGAGCGATGGCCCTTCCATGCGGAACCACCGGATCACTAAGTCCGTCTTTCGACCCTGCTCGACTTGTAGGTCTCGCAGTCAAGCTCCCTTATGCCTTTACACTCTATGAATGATTTCCAACCATTCTGAGGGAACCTTTGAGCGCCTCCGTTACCTTTTAGGAGGCGACCGCCCCAGTCAAACTGCCCGCCTGACACTGTCTCCCACCACGATAAGTGGTGCGGGTTAGAAAGCCAACACAGCTAGGGTAGTATCCCACCAACGCCTCCACGTAAGCTAGCGCTCACGTTTCAAAGGCTCCTACCTATCCTGTACAAGCTGTGCCGAATTTCAATATCAGGCTACAGTAAAGCTCCACGGGGTCTTTCCGTCCTGTCGCGGGTAACCTGCATCTTCACAGGTACTATGATTTCACCGAGTCTCTCGTTGAGACAGTGCCCAAATCGTTACGCCTTTCGTGCGGGTCGGAACTTACCCGACAAGGAATTTCGCTACCTTAGGACCGTTATAGTTACGGCCGCCGTTTACTGGGGCTTCGATTCGTAGCTTCGCAGAAGCTAACCACTCCTCTTAACCTTCCAGCACCGGGCAGGCGTCAGCCCCTATACATCACCTTACGGTTTAGCAGAGACCTGTGTTTTTGATAAACAGTCGCTTGGGCCTATTCACTGCGGCTCTTCTGGGCTTGCACCCTAAAGAGCACCCCTTCTCCCGAAGTTACGGGGTCATTTTGCCGAGTTCCTTAACGAGAGTTCGCTCGCTCACCTTAGAATTCTCATCTTGACTACCTGTGTCGGTTTGCGGTACGGGCACCTAATCTCTATCTAGAGGCTTTTCTCGGCAGTGTGAAATCAACGACTCGAGGAAACAATTTCCTCTCCCCATCACAGCTCAATCTTAAGAGTGCCGGATTTGCCTAACACTCAATCTCACTGCTTAGACGTACAATCCAATCGTACGCTTCGCCTATCCTACTGCGTCCCCCCATCGATTAAAACGATTATAGGTGGTACAGGAATATCAACCTGTTATCCATCGCCTACGCCTGTCGGCCTCAGCTTAGGACCCGACTAACCCAGAGCGGACGAGCCTTCCTCTGGAAACCTTAGTCAATCGGTGGACGGGATTCTCACCCGTCTTTCGCTACTCACACCGGCATTCTCACTTCTAAGCGCTCCACATGTCCTTGCGATCATGCTTCAACGCCCTTAGAACGCTCTCCTACCATTGTCCAAAGGACAATCCACAGCTTCGGTAATATGTTTAGCCCCGGTACATTTTCGGCGCAGTGTCACTCGACTAGTGAGCTATTACGCACTCTTTAAATGATGGCTGCTTCTAAGCCAACATCCTAGTTGTCTGGGCAACGCCACATCCTTTTCCACTTAACATATATTTTGGGACCTTAGCTGGTGGTCTGGGCTGTTTCCCTTTCGAACACGGACCTTATCACCCATGTTCTGACTCCCAAGTTAAATTAATTGGCATTCGGAGTTTGTCTGAATTCGGTAACCCGAGAGGGGCCCCTCGTCCAAACAGTGCTCTACCTCCAATAATCATCACTTGAGGCTAGCCCTAAAGCTATTTCGGAGAGAACCAGCTATCTCCAAGTTCGATTGGAATTTCTCCGCTACCCACAGTTCATCCGCTCACTTTTCAACGTAAGTCGGTTCGGTCCTCCATTCAGTGTTACCTGAACTTCAACCTGACCATGGGTAGATCACCTGGTTTCGGGTCTACGACCAAATACTA
>NZ_JBEXLC010000316.1:0-2360 GCF_040609795.1 Nocardia sp. NPDC004604 | reverse complement strand
CCTGCGGCTTCACTGTTCGATGAGCCTAACGCTCCACAACCCGAACACTTTGACGGTCGAAGGGCCAGCGATTCGGATCGTGCCGGTAGGCGATCGGCGGGTGTAGACCATGGCTTGACCTACCGATTCCACCAAGTTGTCGGCGATCGGCGCTCCGCTGGCCCATCGGAGACCACCGCGCACACCCCCAAGCGTCAACTCGGGTCGTTCGCTCGGTATGCGGCTATTACAAGTGCGTGGCTGTCGTGTGGTGGGCGTGACCGTGGTGAGGGGGACCGGTTGGGTGGTTCCGCTACAACGTGGCTCGGTTCTTATTGCGGCTTCGTGGTGTTGGTGAGGAATACCGGCCATCCGATTTCGGTGCGCCATCGGGAGGAGTCGGCGGTCTCGCGCTGGCCGACGATGTAGTACTCCCGAATGGGACCGGGCACGCCGAGCGCGTTTCGGGCGACGTAGGTGGCCAGGGCGGCGTACGTGCGGTCGGCATCGACCGGTGAGCCGAGATGGCACATCACCGCGAGTTCGACGGCGGGCACGACCGCCGGACGCACCCGGCCTACGGGGCGGACGGTGCCGGTGCACGGTACGAAGATGGTCGTTTCGCCGCGATGGTCGGTGAACACCTCGTCGGAGTAGATTCCACCGGCCGGACCGGCCGGTGCCAGTCCCTGCGCGGTGAGAGTGGCGTGGAGTTCGCCGAGCGCGCCTTGCAACCACGTTGCGCCCTCCTGCGCGGCGATGATCTCGGTGACGGCGGCGGCCGCGACCGCCGGTGTGGCGCGCAGTTCGACGGGTGTGTGTTCGGAGGGGTACCGGGTCAGCAGGTGGCGCAGTTGGTCCACGACGTGCTGGGTGCGGTCGAGTTGTTTCTGCAGGCGCTCCAGGTGTGCCACGATGCGTTCGTTGCGGGTGCCGGGATCCGGCGTCGCCAGGATCGCCTGGATCTCCTCCAGTGGCATGTCCAGGTCACGGAACCGCCGCACGACTTGCGCGGTGGCCAGTTGCTCGGTGCTGTACCTGCGGTAACCGGTCTGCGGATCGACCTCGGCGGGCGCAAGAAGCCCGATCTGGTGATAGTGGCGCAGCATCTTGACCGTCAGATGGGTGGCGCGGGAGAAGTCGCCGATCGACATGTACGCGAGCATGGCCACCATTCTGGAGCCTCCCCCTACGGGAGAGTTCTCACCGGTTTTCGGCTTGACCGTCCGGCCGCGGCAGCGCCGACCGTGGTAGCAGCGGCCCACCGGGGGCCGCGGAAAGGACGCTCACCGCCATGACGAACACGATCGGATCGACCGGCCGCATAGACGAGGCCACCATCGTCGCCGACCGCTACACGTCGATCTGGAACCAGCCCGACGCACTGTTGCGCCGCCAGGCCGTCGCCGACCTGTGGGTCGAGGACGGCGTGGAGTACGTCGAGGGCGCCCGGTTCGAGGGGCTCGATGAGCTCGACACCCGGATCGCCCACGCCTACAACGAATTCGTCGACAGCGGCAGGTACCGGGTGACCCACGCCGGTGACACCGGCCGCCACCACGACATCGTCAGCTTCACCATCCAGCTGATCACCATCGACACCGATGAGATCGCTTGGGCCGCACGCGTCTTCCTGCTTCTCGACGCCGACGGCCGGATCCGGGAGGACTATCAGCTCACCATCCGGCCCCTGGCCGCCGCATAGCTCCGCGATCTCCCACCCCAACATCGAAAGCCGAGGAACGCCGAATGCCTTACCTGACCACACCCGACGGAACCGAACTGTTCTACCGGGACTACGGCGCCGACCGGCCGATCGTGTTCGTGCACAGCATGCTGATGAGCAGCGACATGTGGCAGCACCAGATGCTGCACTTGGCCGGGCACGGCTACCGAACAATCGCCTACGACCGCCGCGGCCACGGGCGATCCGACGACTCCGGCACCGGATACGAATTCGACACTCTCGCCGACGATCTGGCCGCCCTGCTGGACCGGCTCGACCTCACCGATGTCATGCTGGTCGGCCACTCGATGGGTGGCGGCGAGGTCATCAGATACCTCAGCCGCCGTGGCACCCAGCGCATCTCACGCATCGCACTGGTCGGCGCGACAGCCCCGCACCTCGATGTCGACCCGGACGCCGCGGCAACACAGTTGGATCGGCTCCGCACCGAGTACGGCCTCTGGGTGGCCGACAACGCCGCGCTGTCGTTCGGTGACGACCTGCCCGGCTGCACCATTCCACAGCTCGAGCGGGAGGCAACCATCCGGGACTGGATGCGGTCGGCTTGTCGGTGAATCGTTTCCGTTCCAGCCGGGAGCCCGTCTGGCGCTACTCCGCGACAATCACAATTCTGTGCTCGGTATCCGCGAGTACG
>NZ_JBEXLC010000315.1:0-2458 GCF_040609795.1 Nocardia sp. NPDC004604 | reverse complement strand
TTGCGTCCTGCCATGTCACTCATCGTCCCTTCCAGCCCTCACCAGGGCCAACAGGACTCTAATACCGAGCGGTCCCATTCACTGGGGACAGGCCATTCACCCCTGTACAGGTATTGCTGACGTTCCAGCCGCTTAGATACGGCTTCGTCTATGTCGTCAGGAAGTCGGTAGAAGTCGACTGAATGCCTCAAGATGGCTTCTCGGCTCGGCACGGTAACTGTGATGCTCGTTTCTGCGCTGGCCCTCAACGCGGGACCCGCCACGGCCGCACCGATCCAAGCGAAGAAACCTATATGTGACAACGGCTTCAGCGCATGGACCACACCAACGGTTTTACCGCCCAAGATCGAAGGCTACGGGTGGGCTAAATGCGATATGCCCTCCGACGGCGACCCTGGTCTCACGCATAACTACTACCTCACCTTGCAGCGCCGTAACGCGTCTGGCGGTTGGGACTCCGTGGGCGAACACGTCCGTACCAGTCTCGTCCCGTGGGCACGCCAGACGTACACAGCCAGCGCGCCATGCTCGGCTGGATACTGGCGAATCTTCTCGTCGGTGAGCGGTACCATCCACAGGCAATACGGTCCCATCGAAACCGCGTCCGACGCGCGGGCCGTCACAGCCGCCGAGTGCGGATAAGGGGATGACATGGGTCTACCGAATGGACGACGTTACGCCGACTACATCAGCCCGGTTAGCACGCGGGACCGGGTAACCGGGGTGGTGCGTGCATTGGCGCTGGCACTTCCGCGTCGACGAAAGCTGCATCCGCAGGACGCCGGTGGCGGGTACCAGGGCGTTCGCCGCGAGTTTGGTCGGTGGGTCGTGCGGCCGATGACTGGCCCCGGCTCGCGCCACTGGATCAGCAAGCCGCATTACGCCAACCGAGCCATTCCCGGCAACGATCTCAAGGCAGCCGAGGACTGGATGCTCGAGACCCTGGGAATCTGACACTCAAACGACCCTACGGTTGTGATCGAAGTATGCCCTGGTTGTCGCCGGGCCCTACCGCCGTTCAGGGGCATTCTGATTACCCAACTCGACTGGCGAGTCTGGTGCTAGATAGGCCCTTGGGCGCGTTCGGCGCGACCCGTTCGAGGATCTTTGTTGCCTTGTCCGTGAACTGCCCACCGACTCAGCTCGCCGGCGACTCGGCCAATATGGCGCGTTTCTGCCGCGATGCCTGTTGTGTGGACTTCCATATTCCTATTTGCGAGTCCGCCGGAACCGATTCCAGCGTCCCGCCCGCCGTACCGGGCAGGTGGACACTCCTACACGGATTCCCAAACTAGGCTGCTGGCGACCTGGTGATTCGTCATCAGCCACTCACGCCACCCGTCCAGACCCCGCCCGCCACAGCGGCGGGCGGCCTGGTCATAACCTTCCATGAAGGCGGTCACCCCGCACAGGGTGGTGCGGCCGATGAACATGCTGGGCCGCTTTGCGAACCATGCGAAGTACTCGCGCTCGCCCATGTCGATCAGATTCGGCACACACGAATCTTGCCGCGCTCTATCTCGGCTGTCGATCGAGCCTGGCGCGATTGCTGACCGCTCCAGCCGGTTTCGCACAGGTCTGTCACGACCAACCAGCGCCGTCGAAACCAATCAACACAGCCCCGCGAGCTTATAGAGCACCAACGACCCCGCGACCGCGACATTGAGGCTGTGGCCGGTGCCGACCATGGGGATTTCGACGGCGGTGTCGAGGAGTTCCAGGGCTTCGGGTGGGATGCCGGTGGATTCGTGGCCGAGGACGATGATGGTGCGTTTGCGGGCGACGGGGAGGTCGGCGAGGCGGATGGATTCATCGGTTAGTTCCACGCCGACGATTGCCGAACCGCCGGTGCGCTGTCGGGCTAGCCAGCGGTCGACGCGGCCGTCGATCCAGTGCACACATTGCCTGTGCCGCAGCGTATTTCCGTGGTTCAGTGCGTCCGGCACCCAGGGTCGGCGGGGCACCGCCATGCAGGCGCCGACCGCATCGCAGGTGCGCAGCAGGGTGCCGAGATTGACGCCGTGTTTGGGCCACAGCGGTGCGACGAGCAGATGGTTCCAGCAGCCGTGCGCCCGCGGACGACGCTGGCGACGGAGTTCGGGGCGGGTGCGCACCCGCGCGGCCGTCACGGGCGCGCGGGAATACCCTTCCCGAGGGAGCGAAAGACTTGGCAGACAACGATTCCCATCACAGTGATGCTTCGCGGCGCATCCGGGCCATCGACATGGCCGGTCATAATCGACCGGCCGGTGGCCCCACAATACCGTCGGCATCACCACAACAGCCAGTGCCCGTCCAGACAGACCGCTCCGCTAGCCCCTCCCGCTGCTCGCCGAGCGTAGTCATATGGCGTCGAATACGGCCCTTGGGTTCACGCGGTCGATGCAACAACTGACGGGAGTCGAGGTGTTGCATGGTTCAGCAGGGTCCGGTGCGGTCGGTGCGGGTGGTGCGGAAG
>NZ_JBEXLC010000314.1:0-2492 GCF_040609795.1 Nocardia sp. NPDC004604 | reverse complement strand
ACGCTTCGCCCATATAATGACCGGTTGGTTCATCATTTAAAGTCTCCTTTTACATAGGCAGTACGCATTTTATTTCGAGCAACTTTGCCACTTTGTGCGCAGCGCGTCCAGCATCGGCGACCAGGTCCGGCGATCGGCGGAGATGAGCCGCGGCTGCTTCTCCATCACCACGCCGGGCACCCGGGCCATCGCGGGCTCCAGGATCGCGAAATCGGGTTCGCGCAGATTCACCGCGACGATCGGCTTGCCCTGTGCGGACGACAGTTGCTGCAGCAGCGACGGTCCGGTGATCAGCGGCGCGACCGGTGCGATGGCCTTGGCCAGTGCGTCGGTCGAGGCGACCGGATCGGTCGTCTTGGCCGGATCGAGCTTGATTACATTGATGACCTGTTCGGTCATCAGCGCGTCGCCGACGATATCGGTGACCCGTGGTGGCGGGGTGGGTGTGGTGCGCACGAGGCGGACCGTGCGGTTGTGGTCCAGTTGCGGCATGACGACGGCGGGATCCCAGGAGATCCGCCAGCCGATCGCCAACTTCCGCACATTGCCCTGCAGGCTGTACTTCCAGGTCTTGTTCTCGCCGAAGTCCCAGGCGACGTCCATGCTGAACAGTCCGCCCTCGGCGCCGAGACCGATGAATTGGGTCTTCTGGTAGTCGACCTTGCCCGGCTGCAAACCCGCGAACATTTGCTTCAGCGTTGCTGACGCGGCGGTGGGATAGGAGGTCAGCTCCGCCGCCTTGGCATAGTTCTGATTGTCGAGCAGTTCGGTGAAGCGGTCTACGACACTTTCGGCCTCATTGCGTTTCTGGTCGGTTCCACACGATCCGATCGTGATAGCCAATGCCGCCGCCCCGGCGAGTGCGATTGCGCCCCGGACGCGATAGCGGCGGGATCCCCACACATCCATGTCGCCCACTCTTTACTCTTGTCACTCCAGTAACAAGACCACCGTACCTGAAATTAGTTGTCCGCCGTGCCGCCGGAGCCCGGACGTTAGCCATGCTCAGCATCTCCAATTGTGCCCGAAACCCTTGCTTCGAGTGGCTGATCATAGGCGTTCCCTGGTCCCGCCGCGACATCCGGCGCCGCAACCGTACCGGCCGGAACGCAAAGTCGGACGAAAACGGTGTACGTCGGCGTTTCGGGGGCGAAGGACCCCGTTGACCAGCGCACACCCTCTCTGCGGCGTACCCGCGCCGCCCTTCGCCGAAACCGTTCGCACAGAGCGGAACCACGGACACCAATTGCGAAGTAATCTTGTAATCAATGAAATACACGAGCGACAGTAAGTAGGTGATTCCCAAATGAGGCACGATCATCGGGGACGAGGTTTCGGACGACCGGGCGGCTGGCAGCAGGCCGATCTACCCGACCCAGCGGATGCCCCCGACTGGTTCGCCGGCCGGTTGCCAAGCGACTGGTTCACCGGACAGCCCGTCATCGAAATCGACCGCGACGAAATCGTGGTGATCGGTGAACTGCCGATCCCGCAGCCGGAAAAGCCCGCGGTAGCGGAGCAGGCCGATGCCGATGCGCCGGCCGAGGAGGTTCCGGCCGCGACGAAGGAGGGCGCCATCGCCCGATTCCGCGAGACCACCCGCCCGGCACGGATGCGGATAGCGGATGAGGCCCAGCGCCGCTACGGGCGCAGCGTCGCCTGGGGCGTCTCGGTGGATGGTGAACGAACCATGTTCACGCACTTGGCCGTTCCGGTCATGACCCGGTTGCGTCAGCCGGAGCGCAAGGTGCTCGACACCCTCGTCGATTCCGGCGTGGCCCGATCACGGGCGGATGCGCTGGCCTGGACGGTGAAGTTGGCGGGCAAACACGCCGAGGCCTGGCTCGAGGAGTTGCGCACCGCCATGCGGAAGGTGGACGACCTGCGGTCGGAAGGTCCGCAGGGACTCTAGTTCGGATCGTCGAGCGACCTGCTAGCAGTCGCTGCGGCTAGTGTCTTGTCCATGTCGACACCTGGTCCGATCCTGGTTCTCAACGGCCCCAACCTCAATATGCTCGGCACCCGCCAGCCGAAGGTCTACGGGTCGGCCACGCTCGACGATGTCGTCGAGCTGTGCCGGCAGACCGCCGCGCGATACGGCCGCGAGATCGATGCGTTCCAGTCGAATTCCGAAGGAGCGCTGATCGATCGGATCCATCGGGCGCGCGGCGTCGAATCCGGCATTGTCGTCAATCCCGGTGGGCTGACGCACACTTCGGTGGCGCTGCGTGATGCGCTGGTGATTCCGGAACTCCCCATTGTCGAGGTGCACATCAGCAATGTGCATGCGCGCGAGGAGTTTCGGCATCACTCCTACATCTCCCCCATCGCCACCGCAGTGGTCGCCGGAATGGGAATCCAGGGCTATGCCGCCGCCATCGAATTCCTGATCAAGCGCTAGGAGACTGCTGAATAAGCGGGTTTGGGGGTGGGAAGAGCGCCGGCAAGGTCGTCTGTGCGGTGTGTGAGGTCAGGCCCTCGTGAGGGTCGAC
>NZ_JBEXLC010000313.1:0-2497 GCF_040609795.1 Nocardia sp. NPDC004604 | reverse complement strand
CGGATCCGAACCACCCTCACCCTGCACCCCACCATCCTCGTTGACCCGCCCCTACGGGCCGGGTCAACACACCGAGTTATTCAGCAGTCTCCTAGCCCCACGTCCAGATCGATTGCTGCGCTACTCCCTCCGACTGCTCGCCGAGCGTAGTCATACAGCGGTCGAATACGGCGGCCTGGGCGACCACCATTCGGCTACGTTCGACGGACCCCGGCCCGGGGCTGAATATGGCAGGAGCTAGCTGGATGCGGCACTGAGGCCGCCGACTTCGTTCTGCGAAATTCACCGCGCGATCGCGACCCGATGGAACCTCCGCCCGGTCACCTGCGTCAAGGAAGGCGATGGCACTCGTCCAGCGGATCTCGGAAAGGCGGCTGAATGAATTCGGCAGAGCGGGATGCGCTCCAGTCCTGGACGGACGGGATGCGCGGCCGAGTCGACCATATGACCGATGTCTACGAGCGGCAGCTACAGCAGTTCGACGCAGCCAAATCGGAGCCCCGACCATGAGTTCGGCTGGGACGACCACCAAGGATCCGTCCACGGCGCCGCCGAAGGAACCGGTTAAGCCGAACTGACCCCGGACTCGACCCGGCCGTCATTATTGGACCTCGGTGCGGGCGACACCTTCCCTATCGAGGTTCACAGGGGCTCACCGCTCGATCTTTAGCGATCGAACTCTATTGCTGCCCAGCAGAATTCGACCGCGCTCACTCTTCGAGCGAGGTCGGGCGGTAGTAGCGACCCCGGTAGTAGAGCAGGGGCGCAGCGGCGGGCTGTTCCTCGGTGCTGTCGCGCATTCGGGTGACCAGGCCGACGACGAAGGTGTGGTCACCGATCGGGATCAGCTGCTTAATGGTGGCCCGAATCCAGATGGGGGTGCCGTGCAGCACCGGCTCGCCGCTGTCCAGGGTGGTCCACAGCGAACGATCGGTGAAGCGTTGATCGGCGGTGCGGGCGAAGCGCTGGGCCAGATCGTGCTGATGTTCGCCGAGGAAGTGGATGACCACGGACTCGGCCGCCCGCAGCGCGGTCAGGCTCGATGAGGTGTGGGCGATATTGAAGGAGACCAGCGGCGGCTCCAGCGACAGCGATGCGAAGGACGTGGCCGTGAAACCGACCGGACCATTTTCCGAGCCGAGGGTGACCACCGTGACGCCCGCGGGATAGTGCCGCATGGAGGCGCGGTACTGCTCGGCGGTGATACCGCTCAGATCGTCGGGAACCTGGATATCCGTGGCAGGCGGTTGCGCATCGGTCACAGCTGCCCCTCGTCAGCGCTCGGCTCCGCTGCGACCGTCGGTGCTGTGTTGCTGGTTCTCCGCTCGCTCACATGACGAAACTACGCCGGGTTTGTCGGTAATGGATCGCCCCATGATTGTTGGATTGATCTCCATCCCGCGATCCGCGCTGTTCCTGGGCGGGCGCGGAATTCAGTCCACGTCGATCGGAAGTCCGGCGGTAATGCGCACCAGCTCGCGAAACGAGGTGCGGAACACGGTATTCGGAACGCCGCCCGCGGCCCACACCTCCCGGTGCGCCGATAGCGCATTGTCCACCCAGGTCGGCAGGTTGGTGGGGTGGCCGACCGGTGCGATACCGCCGATGGGCTGACCGGTCACCTGCTGCACCATATCGGCGGGGGCGGGGGTGAGCGTGCCTTCCAGTCGTGCGCCGGTGTTCGCCAGATCCACCTGATGCGCCCCGGAGACCAGCAGCAGCACCGGATCCTCGTCGAGCAGGAACACCAGCGACTTCGTAATGGCGCCCACATCGACGCCGAGTGCCCGTGCGGCATCGGCGGCGGTGGGCGTGGGAGCGGGCTGAGTGACGATGACACCATGGTGGCCGCGCGCGATCAGGGTATCCGCGACCCGGCATGCGACTGGTGGAAGCGACCTGCGCATGGATCCAGAGTAGAGCGATTGCGGGCGATACGCCGGGCGAGTTTCGCCGGTCAGTATTCGGGATATCCTTCGGTGGGTCCGAGCAGCCGGTCGATCCGGTCGTGCACCACCCGGACCAGCTCCGTCATGTTGCGCTGCGAGACCTGTTCGTGCACAACCGCATCGAAGGCGCGATCGAGATCGGATTGCGAGAGCGCCAGCAGTTCGACATCCGCCGTGGCCAGCAGCGCATCGCGATCCGGATAGGGCCGGGCGTCGGCGAGCGTGGCCGCCCAGGTGACATTGCAGCAGACTTCGAACAGCGCGTGTACGGCACGGGCGTGAGTCATCGCATTGAAACGGTCTAGCCCTATTCCTTGATGCATCAGCACGATGGCCTCCCAGCCGGATGATGCGGAGTTTGCTGACTCGACCATCATGCGGCCAGCGTCGACTGGGCAACCAGTGCGCCACACCAACTTTTGCACAGGATTTACATGCTGTATTGGATTTGCCGCGCCTGCGGCGCTGCGTGTTCGCGGCCCCCTGGTGTCTCGCGTCCGAGCCGTCGAGACTCGCGACTGCGTCGCATGCGCTTCGACGACTCGGAC
>NZ_JBEXLC010000312.1:0-2502 GCF_040609795.1 Nocardia sp. NPDC004604 | reverse complement strand
TGGTGCACCGCCGATATCGGCTGGGTCACCGGACACACCTACATCGTCTACGGACCGCTGTCGAACCGCACCACCCAGGTCGTCTACGAGGGCACGCCGAACTTCCCGGACGAGCACCGGCACTGGAACATCGTCGAAAAGTACGGTGTCACCATCTATTACACGGCACCGACACTGGTCCGCACCTTCATGAAGTGGGGCAAGGAGATTCCCGGCGCCCACGATCTGTCCAGCATCCGGCTGCTCGGCAGCGTCGGCGAGCCGATCAATCCGGAGGCCTGGCGCTGGTACCGGGAGGTGATCGGCGCGAGCACCGCGCCCATTGTGGATACCTGGTGGCAGACCGAGACCGGTTCGATCATGATCTCCCCGCTGCCCGGCGTCACCGCCGCGAAGCCGGGCGCCGCGATGACACCGCTGCCCGGTATCTACGCCAAGGTCGTCGACGAGGAGGGCAGGGCGGTCCAGCTCGGCGAGACCGAGGCCAATGGCTACCTGGTGCTCGATCAGCCGTGGCCGTCGATGCTGCGCGGCATCTGGGGCGATATGGAGCGCTACCGGGCCACCTACTGGGAGCGCTACGCCGAACGGGGCTGGTACTTCGCCGGTGACGGCGCCAAGCTCGACGCCGACGGCGATCTGTGGGTGCTGGGCCGCGTCGATGATGTGATGAACGTCTCGGGTCACCGCATCTCCACCGCCGAGGTGGAGTCCGCGCTCGTTGGCCACTCCGGGGTCGCCGAGGCCGCGGTCGTCGGTGCCAGCGACGTCACCACCGGACAGGGCATCGTCGCATTCGTAATCCTCACCGCCGAGGCCAAGGACACCGGCGACGCCCTGGTCGACGAACTGAAGGCGGAGGTGTCGCGGGAGATCAGCCCGATCGCGCGGCCGCGGGAGATCCACGTGGTGCCGGAGCTGCCCAAGACCCGCAGCGGCAAGATCATGCGGCGACTGCTGCGTGATGTCGCGGAGGGCCGCGAACTGGGCGATACCTCGACGCTGGTCGATCCGAACGTCTTCGAGGCGATTCGGGCCAGTCGCGCCTGAGTCGGCGCACCGAAAACGGCGGATCGTACGGCCGGTGACGGGATCCGTCATCGGCCGTACCCGTTAGAATTGCGTAAGGTGTGCCGGGAAGCCTGGTCGGCATGCGGTCGTGTAGCTGACAGCCGAATCGGTTGGATTGCGCGTCCGCAGCCACGCCCACCCTGCCGGAAGGTTTCCCGTGATCACCCAAGTGCGCTCGGAGCTCACACGCTACCTACGCACCGAAACCGTTGGTGGCGCAATACTTCTGATCGCGGCCGCGGCCGCGTTGCTGTGGGTGAACTCGCCGTGGGGCGCCAGCTACGTCACCCTCACCGAAACCGTCCTGCCCATCAGGGCACTGCATCTGAACCTCACCGTCGCGGAATGGACCAAGGACGGTCTGCTGGCGGTCTTCTTCTTCGTCGCGGGGCTGGAGCTCAAACGCGAGCTGGTGGTCGGTGAACTCGCCGATCCCAAGCGGGCCGCGCTGCCGATCATCGCCGCGGTCGGTGGCGTGGTCACTCCGGCACTGATCGCGCTGACGGTCGGATTCGGCATCGAGGGTATGGACCGGGGCTGGGCCATTCCGGTGGCGACCGATATCGCCTTCGCGCTGGCCGTGCTCGCCATGACCGGTTCCAGGATTCCGGCGAGTGCGCGGGTGTTCCTGCTCAGTCTGGCGGTGGTCGACGATCTGATCGCCATCATCCTGATCGCGGTGTTGTTCACCACGACGCTGTCGGCGCTGTGGCTGCTGGCCGCGGCGGCCTGTTTCGCGGGCTGGGCGCTGGCCCAGCGCAAGCGGATCTCCACGCCCCTGGTGTATCTGCCGCTGGCGCTGGTCTCCTGGTACGCGCTGCACGAGGCGGGCATTCATCCGACCCTGGCCGGTGTCGCGCTCGGCCTGCTGACCAGGGTGCGCAAGGATCCGGGTGAGGCGCAGGCTCCGGCAACGCGGCTCGAACACCTGATCCAGCCGATCTCGGCCGGACTGTGCGTACCACTGTTCGCCCTGTTCGCCTCCGGAGTTCCGTTGGACGGCAAGGTCTTCCAGCAGCTGGTCAGCGACCGGCTGGCGCTGGCCATCATTCTCGGATTACTGCTGGGCAAGACCCTCGGCATCTTCGGGATCAGCTGGGTGGCAATCCGATTGGGCATCGCCAAGCGTCCGGCGAGTCTGGGCTACCGAGACATGTTCGCCCTCTCGGTGCTCGGCGCGATCGGCTTCACCGTTAGCCTCTTGGTGGCAGAACTCGCGCTGGCGGACGTAGGCGATGGCTCGGCCGTCGAATTGGCGAAGGCCGCGGTGTTGGTGACATCAATGACGGCGTCGCTCGCGGGTTCGGCGCTACTGTTGCGGCGTGGGCGTGTCCACCAGGCGCGGCGGGATGCGCGTGCGATAGAACGAGAGAGCGAGGCCGATACAGTGCCGGGACAGGGAGAAGGGTCGACCAAGTGAGTTTCACAAAC
>NZ_JBEXLC010000311.1:0-2534 GCF_040609795.1 Nocardia sp. NPDC004604 | reverse complement strand
GATACCCCCTCCGGACACTTACCATAACCCCAACCGTGCGGGTCGAGAGATGTCTCGACCCGCACGAGTCGGTGTTTGCGTGCCCTGCCGAGGGCACAGGCAGAAAGCCTAATTTCCGCAGGTCAGGCGTGTTCCGCGAATCGTAAGGGAATCAGCGCGAACGCAAAATTCCGTCGCAGGTTCGCACCATACGAGGTTGCTGTCAGCTAGCACCCCAGCTCAGAGCACCCATAGGGCACGATAGTCAGACAAAAGGCGACCCTCAGAGACGTCCTTGGCACACGGACCCTCCACCCGGACCGCACTACGGCTAGGAAGGCGGGAGCGACTGAGCCCTTCGTCGGACCTCGATCATGTGGTCATGCGGTGTCCACGCATCCCGCCACGCCGGAACCGCGATACTCGCCTCGGCAACACCGAGATCCTCGCGGGTCGCAATACTTAATTCCTTGCGCAGTCGGTAAGCCTCTCGAACGATCAACAACCAGTCAGCATCACCGGCGAGTTCACCGTACGCGAACCATTCCAAAGTCCATGTGCACCTGTTGAGTTCATCTCCGATCGCCACCGCCTTCGGGCTGCCCAGCAACTGCACCTCCTGCCACCGCTGAATACGCTCACGCTCGAGTTCCCCGAGCTGAACAACGCCCTCCTGCAACGACATCCCGTGCGGGTCGGCCTCGCCCGCTCGTATCCGGACCACACGTGCAGCCAAGGTGTGCATCCCCCTGGTGACGATCAAGAATTCCGAGTACACCTGCAACCGACGTTCGTCCCACCGCGCGGCCTGGCTCCGATTCCACTTGGACCGCTCATTGACATACGAGGCCAGAAAGGTGATCCCACCACCGATCACCACCCCACCCAGCGTGCCGAGCAACTGAGACCACACGGCCGAATACTATCCGCGGCAACAGATTTATCCCCGAACTCAGCCATCGACCAGATCGCGGCCACAGAGCCGCTGCTACTACATGGCGCGACGTACTGATCGAGCGATTCCCCCAGCTCGCCAGAACCAAGCGCACACGACCTACAGGGTATGGCGTGTCGCTGCTACGGAATCCCTGATCATGTTTACCTGATGCCTGCTCCGACAAGCCGTCGGCCCAGGGCAGCGGCCGGAAGGCCTTTGGGCTGGACAGCAACCACCGTGACTCATGGAAGGCAGGTCACGACGCAATCCGCGCCTTCGTCACCACCGAAGGCGCCGCCAACTCCACCGCCGCACCAGCACCGTGATCCTCAGCATCGAAGCCACCTTCCCCGACAAGGACGATCCCGACGCCACCATTCAGCTCGGCGGAAGCGCAATGATCGTTTTGGACAACGCGCTCGACCCCGATGTGAATACGGGATCATCCTCGTCGACTATGCAAGCACGAATTCCCGACCGTGAGAATGAAAGGATCCGAGCGCCGGAGACCGGTCGAGGACATTCTGCGAGATCGCGGCGTCGCCGAGACCATGCCCGATTTCGGCGTGGATGCGGATCGACACTGGAGCGGGCGATCGACGGCCGACTACACGCCGTTCAGCCGGAAAAGCCGCTCAGCGTTGCGATGTGTGATCCTCTCCTGTTCCTCGGGCGTGATGTCGAGTTCGTCGAGGAACTCACGCACACCGCCGAGGTGGAGGAACGGGAAGTCGGTGGACCAGATCACCCGGTCGAGTCCCACCTCGGCACGGATGAAGTCGAACTGGGGGCGGTGGAACATCCCGCTGGGCGTGACCCAGACGTTGGAGCGGTAGACCTCGGCGATCGTGCGTGACAACCCGGTGTCGCCCGGCGAAAGGACGTCGTCCAGGCGGCTGAGGTAGAAGGGGACCATCTCGCCCCAGTGGCCACTGATGATCTGCAGGTCGGGAAGACGTTCGAACACTCCGGCGAGGATGAGCCGCAGCACGTGAATGCCGGCCTCGTGGTGCCAGCCCCATCCGCCTAGGGAGAACTCCGCGGTCACCTTGTCGTTGAAACCCGCGTAATAAGACCGCTGCACCTGTTGAACAGGATGGAAAGGGTGCACGTAGAGAGGCACCCGCAGTGCGGCGATCCTGTCCAGGACCGGCTGGTAGGCGGGTTCGTCGAGGAACCCGGCACCGGGACGTCCCAGGATGAGGACGCCGCGCAGACCGAGGTCGGTCACGGCGCGGTCGAGTTCGTCGACGGCGGCGGCGGGCAGTTGCCACGGCAACGCCGCCAGCCCCTGATCGGGGCTAGCGAGGACCGCCTTCGAGAGCCGGTCGTTGACCGACTGGCACAGGGCGATCGCCCTGTCGTCGGGAACCAGCTGGACTGGGCTGGTCCAGGAAACAATCTGCACGTCGATGCCGTGCTCGTCCATCCGCCGGATGCGGTCCTGCCCGAGGTCGGTGCCGAGGCGGATCGCTTCGTGGATGTCGACGGCGGGTCGTCGGCCGGCACCGGGGCGCACCGGCGAGGAGCTGGAACTCTGGGCACGCATGTACGGCGCCTCACGGGCGAGGACCGGGCCTGCTGCTTCGGCGATCGACTGGTCGACCGCATGTTCTTC
>NZ_JBEXLC010000310.1:0-2585 GCF_040609795.1 Nocardia sp. NPDC004604 | reverse complement strand
GGCCCAACCAGAACCGACCCCGCCGAGCCGCAGTATCAGGATTCGGCATCAGCGGCACCAACGCCCACCTCATCCTCGAACAACCACCCATCGACGCCCAGCGCCCACCGCGCCGCGAACTCCCTTGCGTGCCATTGGTTCTCTCCGGTCCGGACGAGGCGACGGTGCGCGCCCAGGCGGCCCGGCTCGCCGACCCGCTCGGCGACGAGGTCTCGGCGCTGGACATCGGCTACACGCTCGCCACCGGCCGCGCCGTGTTCGACCATCGCGCGGTCATCATCGCCACCGACGACCCGGCCCTCCGCACGCAGGCGCTCCGCACGCTCGCCCGCGGCGGCACCCATCCGGACGTGATCATCGGCCAAGCGTCCGGCAGCGGCGTGGCGATGGTGTTCTCCGGCCAAGGCAGTCAGCGCCACGGCATGGGACGCGAACTCTACGACACCTACCCCGTCTACGCCGAAGCATTCGACACCGCCTGCGCGGAGATCGACCGGAATCTCCCGCAACCGTTGCGCGACATCATCTTCGGCGACGACACGGCACTGATCGACCGCACGCAATATACCCAACCTGCCCTGTTCGCGATGCAGGTCGCCCTCTACCGATTGTGGGAAAGCTGGGGCGTCACTCCCACCGTCGTCACCGGCCACTCCATCGGCGAGATCACCGCCGCCCACATCGCTGGCGTGCTCACCCTCACCGACGCGGCAACGCTGGTGGCCACCCGCGGCAGGCTCATGCAGTCACTGCCCGAAGGCGGCGCCATGGCCGCGGTCGACATCACCGAACACGACGTTCTCCCCCACCTCCGCGGGCGCGAGGACACAGTCGGCATCGCCGCCATCAACGGACCCAACTCCCTTGTCCTGTCCGGTGATCGGGCCGCGCTGCGCGCGGTCACCGAGAAACTGGCCGGGCACCGGATCACCTGGCTGAAGGTTTCGCACGCCTTCCACTCCCCGCTGACCGACCCCATGCTCGACCAATTCCGCGAGGTTCTCGAAGGCCTGTCGTTCGCCGCGCCGACGATCCCACTGATCTCCTCCGTCACCGGAGCGCCGGTCGACGACACCACCCGCATCGACCCCGATCACTGGATCCGCCACGCCCGCAACACCGTCCGCCTCACCGACACTCTCGAACACATCACCGATAAGACCTGCCTGGAAGTCGGGCCCACCGCATCGCTGCTCCAGCATCTGCCCAGCGGGGCCGTGCCCAGCCTGCGCACCGACCGTTCCGAGCCGCGTTCGCTCACCGCCGCCCTCGCCCACCTGGTCGCGAGCGGCGTGAACCCGCACTGGCGCAACTACTTCGACGGGGCCGGGGCCCGCACGACGACACTGCCGACCTACCCGTTCCAACGCAAGCACTACTGGCTCGATCACCGCGTCGCTGGTCCGGCCGATCTCGGTGCCGCCGGTGTCGACCGCACCGGCCACGCCCTGCTGACAGCGGTGATCGCCGACCCGCAGTCGGGGGCGCTGATCTGCTGCGGCCGGATCGGCCTCGACTCGCATCCGTGGCTTGCCGATCATGCCGTCGGCGACCGAGTGGTGCTGCCCGGCACCGCGTATGTGGACCTCGTCCTGCACGCGGGGACGGTGTGCGGACGCACCGAACTCGACGACCTGACCCTGGAAGCGCCGATGGTACTTCCGCTCGACGGCGCGCTGGACGTCCGGCTCACGGTCGAACCGGCGGACCCCGAGGGCCGCAGCATCATCCGTATCCACAGCCGCGCAGCCGATTTCGACCCGACCTGGACTCGCCACGCCACCGCCGTTCTCGCGACGCCGAATTCCCTATCGGCGCAGGAGGACACTCTGGTGTGGCCACCAGCCGGCGCACAGCCACTGGATCTCGATTCGCTCTACGACGACCTGGCGGACCGTGGGCTGCGGTACGGCCCCGTCTTCCGCGGCCTGCGTGCGGCATGGGCGCGGCAGGACGAAGTGTTCGCAGAGGTGGCCCTGCCCGAGCACATCGAGGGGACCGGGCACGTCGTGCATCCCGCACTGCTGGACGCGGCCCTGCACGCGATCGGGCTCGGCGACCTCCTCGATACCCACGATCCAGCTCCGCTCCTGCCGTTCGCTTTTCGCGGCGTCCGGGTCACCGAGACCGGTGCGACCGCGCTGCGGGTGCGGCTGACAGCCGCCGGACCGGACACCGTCGCACTGCGGTTGTCCGACACCGACGGCCGCGGCGTCGGCAGTGTGGCGGCCCTGACCTTGCGCCGGACGCCCGTCGACCACGAACCTGCGGCGGCACCGAGGTCGCTGCTGCACATCCGGTGGCAGGAGTTGCCGACCGCCCCCGCACCCGCCGCCTCGTGGTGGGTCGTGCTCGGTGATGACGAGCCGGGCCTGACCTCGGCGCTACAGGACAGCGGGATCCAGGTGGAGAAGTACGCCGACCTCGCCGACCTAGGTGCCGCCGCGGCGGCGTCGAGCACGGTGCCCGACACGGTGTTCCTCACCCCGACCACGCCGGACGGCGTCGATGTCCCGACCGCCGCCGCCCGGCTGACCGCCGGCGTGCTCACCTTCCTGCAGACCTGGCTCGCCGACCGGCGCTTC
>NZ_JBEXLC010000309.1:0-2667 GCF_040609795.1 Nocardia sp. NPDC004604 | reverse complement strand
GGTGGGTTCGCCCGGTGCGTCGGGGTCTGCGGGTGCGTCCGGTTCGGTGGTGCCGGGGGGTTCGGCGAGGGCTTGGGGGTCGGCGGGGTCGGTCGGGGTGCGGGGTTCGGCGGATTTGGTGGGTTCGCCCGGTGCGTCGGGGTCTGCGGGTGCGTCCGGTTCGGTGGTGCCGGGGGGTTCGGCTGGGGCTTGGGGGTCGGCGGGGTCGGTCGGGGTGCGGGGTTCGGCGGAGTTGGTGGGTTCGCCCGGTGCGTCAGGGTCTGCGGGTGCGTCCGGTTCGGTGGTGCCGGGGGGTTCGGCTAGGGCACGGGGGTCGGCGGAAACGGGGGGTTCGGCGAGGGGGTTGGGACCGACGGTGGCGTCGGGTTCGGTCGGGGCTGCTGCTCGATCGAGCGGAGCGGCGTCAAGGGCCTTGCCGGTCGAGATCTGGGTGTTGATCGGCGCATCGTTTGTTATCGCCGTCGGATTCGGTCTGGTGGCACCGGTGCTGCCGCAGTTCGCACGTGGGTTCGGGGTCGGTGTCGCCGCTGCGTCGGCGATCGTCAGTGCGTTCGCCCTGATGCGGCTGCTGTTCGCGCCGGTCAGCGGTCGATTGGTGCAGCGGCTGGGGGAGCGGTCGGTCTATCTGGGCGGACTGCTGATCGTCGCGGTGTCGACCGGGGCGAGTGCGTTCGCGCAGAGTTACTGGCAGCTGCTGGTGCTGCGATCGGTGGGCGGTGTCGGGTCGACCATGTTCACCGTATCGTCGCTGGCGCTGGTCATCCGGATGTCACCGCCCGGACAGCGCGGCCGGGTGTCCGGGCTGTGGTCGACGAGCTTTCTGATCGGATCGGTGAGCGGGCCGCTGGTCGGCGGTGCGCTCGCCGGGCTCGGGCTGCGGGCGCCGTTCCTGATCTACGCGGGCGCGCTGCTGCTCGCCACCGCCGTGGTCTATGTGAACCTGCGGCATTCGACCTTGGCCGCCCCCGAACCCGTTGACGGGCTGCGGTTGATGTCGTTCCGCGAGGGGCTGTCCCGGCCGGAGTACCGCGCGGTACTGCTGTCGAATTTCGCCAATGGCGCTGCCGTATTCGGCGTGCGAATGGCGTTGGTGCCGCTGCTCGTTGTCGAAGTACTGCATCAGAAACCGGGTATGGCCGGCGTGACACTGACGGTGTTCGCCGCGGGCAATGTCGCGGTGCTGTTCGCCTCCGGCAGGCTCTCCGACCGATTCGGCCGCAAGCCGTTCCTGATCGCCGGATCCCTGATCTGCGCGATCGGCACCGCAGGACTCGGTATTGCGGCTGACCTGCCCTGGCTGTTGGCGACCTCATTCGTGGCCGGACTCGGATCGGGCATGTTCACCCCCGCCCAGCAGGCGACCGTCGCGGATGTCATCGGACCGAAGGCTCGCGGCGGCCCGGTGCTCGCCGGGTTCCAGATGGCCGCTGATCTCGGCACGGTCATCGGCCCAGTCGTGGTAGGCGCGGTGGCCCAACACTTTTCCTACGGCCTCGCACTCACCCTCACCGGTGCCCTCCTCGCCGTAGCCGCCGCAGTCTGGTCCCTCGTCCCAGACCCCCTACACCGCCGAGCCACGGATACCGATACCCCACCGGACTGCCCACCCGACCACATCTGCGGCCCCGACGGAGCCGACCACCTCCTACTCGACAACCCCCCCGACAACACCCCCCACCCCTAACCTCCCACCCAGCAGTTGGACGTTTGTTCACCATGCGCTGGTGCAGGACTGCTCTCGACGTTTACCTGCACCAGTGCATGGTGATCATGGTCCAGGACCCCTCGGGGTGGAGGTGGGGTGGGGTGGGGCAGAGTGTGGGGGGTGAGCGAATCGGGTTCGAAGTACACGCCGCGGCCGGTGTCCAATGTGACCACGTATGCGCTGGGGGGCGTGGCGCTTGTGGTCATTGTGTTGATCGTGATTCTTGCTCTTCGGTGGGGGCGTGATGATGCCTCGATTCGTAATGACGGGTATGGGGCGGTGCACGATGCGGCGGTGACCGCGGTGTTGGACCAGAAGAGCGGTGCGATTCTGCTCGGTCGCGGGGATGCGTCGAAGACCATCGACGTGTACGAGGATCCGCTGTGTCCATCCTGCGGTGCGCTGGAGCGGCTCTACGGTCAGGAGATCGCGCAGAAGATGGACGAGGGCAAGCTCGCCGTGCGCTATCACCTGGTGGCATTCCTCGATCCCAAGTCCAAGAGCAAGGACTACTCGACCCGCGCGGTGGCGGCGAACGAATGTGTCGCGGAGACCGGCTCCGGTCCGGTGTACTCGAAGTTCCACGCCCTGCTGTTCACCTCGAAGCAGCCGAAGGAAGGCGGCGCGGATCTCAGCAATGAGGATCTGACGAATGTCGCGAAGGAGGCGGGCGCGTCGCTGGAGGCGGTGCAGTGCATCAGCACCGGCGCGAAGCTCGACGCGGCAAAGATCCACGCCCAGATGGCGCGTGCCGCGCTGACCGATGCGAACGGCGAGGTCGCGACGCCCGCTGTCTTCGACGGCAAGGACAAGGTCGACGTGAACAACCACGAGTGGGTGGTCGACCTCACCAAGTGACCGGTTCGTGCCGGGCGATGCTATCGCAGCGCCGATGTCGACATCTAGCCGAATCATTCGGCCGGACAACCGAATACCACCACGAATCGCCGCACCGGACTCCG
>NZ_JBEXLC010000308.1:0-2870 GCF_040609795.1 Nocardia sp. NPDC004604 | reverse complement strand
AGGTGGATTGGGCCGGTTTCTACACCGGTACCGCAGCCCAGCGAATCGACTTGCCCACCTACGCCTTCCAGCGTCGCCGTTATTGGATGACCGAAGGGCCCGCCGCCGCTGGCAATGCCCGGGCGATGGGTCTCGTCGCTACCGGACACCCCCTGGTCTCGGCGGTCGTCTCGCAACCGGACTCCGACGCGGTAACTCTCACCGGCCGCCTGTCGGTGCAGACGCACCGGTGGCTGGCCGACCATACGGTTGTGGACACCGTGCTGTTCCCCGGTACCGGTTTGGTCGAACTCGCCTTGTACGCCGGAGAACAGGTCGGCTGCTCGACCCTCGAGGAACTGGTCCTACAAGCCCCACTGGCACTATCGGAGTCCGCCGGACTCGCGGTGCGCGTTGTGGTCGGTGCCGAGGACGAGACCGGCCGTCGCACAGTGCGGACCTTCTCTCGGCCCGATGATGATGTTGATTCGGTGGCGTCGTGGATGTTGAACGCCGAAGGCGTGCTCGCCGCGGAATTCGATAGCGCGGCTGTGGATCTGGTGCAGTGGCCGCCCGCCGGTGCGGTCGCGGTCGATATCGATGGTGTTTATGACTCTCTCGATGTGCAGGGCTATCACTATGGTCCGGTGTTTCAGGCGCTGCGGTCGGTGTGGCGGGGATCCGACGGGGTGCTCTATGCCGAGGTTGAATTGCCTGAGCAGGCCCGAACTGAGGCGGAGCGGTTCGGTGTGCATCCGGCGTTGCTGGATGCGTCGTTGCACGCCTTGCGTTTTGCCGATGGCATGTCGGCTGAGGGTGTTGGTCTGGCGTTGCCGTTCGAGTGGTCCGGTGTCACGGTACATGCGGCCGGGGCTGATGCAGTGCGTGTTCGGCTCACGCGTGTCGGCGAGCATGGTGTTGCTCTGGATCTGGCGGACTCGACCGGTGCTGCGGTGGCGACGGTGCGGCATTTGGCTTCCCGGCCGATCGATCCCGCGCAGCTCATGGTCGGCGCATCCGTCGTCGGTAATGCGTTGTTCCAGATCGGCTGGACACCGGTCGCGGTGCGTGAAGCTGAAGTCACCGCGGTAGCGTGGCCCGACCTCGGTGATCAGGTCCCACAGGTGGTGGTGTTGGAGTGCCCGACGGGTAATGATCCCGCCGCTGTCCATGCTGCGACTCATGAGGTTCTCGAGGTATTGCAGTCCTGGATTGCCGGCAACCGGTTCGCCGAATCGGTACTCGTCGTCCGGACCGGTGGTGCTGTCTCGGTCGCTGGGGAAGACATTGCGAACTTGGCCGGTGCGGCCGTGTGTGGTCTGGTGCGTTCCGCGCAGGCGGAAAATCCCGGTCGGATCGTGTTGATCGACACCGATTCCGAACTCGACGGGCTGCTGGGCGGGATTGTCGCCGCGGCCGAACCGCAGGTGGCGGTGCGTGATGGGCAAGTTCATATTGCGCGCCTCGGCCGAATCTCCGCTCCGACGACCGCTTCAGCCGGGGGTTCCTCCGCAGCCGCTTCGGCTGTGAGTTCGTCCTTCGGCCCGGAGGATACTGTTCTGATCACCGGTGCCAGCGGCTATCTGGGTGGGTTGTTCGCTCGGCATCTGGTGAACGCACGTGGTGTGCGGCGTCTGTTGTTGTTGAGCCGCCGTGGTGAATCTGCTTCCGGTGCTGCGGAGTTGCGGGCGGAGTTGCAGGGTCTCGGTGCCGAGGTCGGGTTCGTGGCTTGTGATGTTGCCGATCGTGGTGCGCTTGCGCAGGTGTTGGCCGAGGTGCCTGCCGGTCACCCGTTGACCGGTGTGTTCCATATGGCTGGTGTGCTCGACGACGGTGCCATCGCGTCGCTGACCGTGGATCGGTTGGATGCGGTGTTGCGGCCGAAGGTCGATGCTGCCCTGCATCTGCATGAATTGACCGTGGATCTGCCGTTGAAGGCGTTTGTGCTGTTCAGTTCGGTGGCTGGTGCGTTCGGTAACCCTGGTCAAGGCAACTATGCCGCGGCTAACGCGTGTTTGGATGCGCTGGCGGCGCATCGCAGGGCATCCGGGCTTTGCGGCCAGTCTTTCGCGTGGGGTCTGTGGAGCCTGGGCGGGGGTATGGCCGCGGAGCTCAGCGACGTCGACCGTCACCGCATGTCTCGTTCGGGTCTGCTGCCGCTTTCGGAGGAGCAGGGCCTCGCGCTGTTCGATGCCGCGACAGGAGTGGATACAGCCGCCCCTGTCCTTGCCCGTTTCGACCTGGATGCGATGCGTAGCTCCGGGTTCGCTGCGCCCGTACTGTTTTCCGGGTTGATCCCGCATCGCCGCAAGGCGGCCTCGGGTGCTTTCACGGCGCTTCGCGCTCGGTTGTCGAACACTCCCGAGAGTGAACGTTTTGGTGTGCTCGTGGAGATCGTGCGTGGTCAGGTCGCGGCGATTCTGGGACATCAGGACGCGAATGCGATTGCGGCGGACAAAGCTTTCAACGAGCTGGGTTTCGACTCGCTCGCTGCTATCGAGTTCCGCAATGCCCTCAACGTCGTGACAGGTCTGCGGTTGCCTGCCACCCTGGTGTTCGATTACCCGACACCGCAGGCTTTGGCGAAGTATCTGGCCGATGAGTTCGCGGGCACCAGCCGGGATGTCGTGGTCACTGCCAGCAGGGCTGTTGACGACGAGCCGATCGCTGTGGTGGCGATGGCTTGTCGTTATCCCGGTGGTGTCGCCTCGCCGGAAGACCTGTGGAGTCTGGTCATGTCGGGCGTCGATAGCACCGGTGAGTTGCCGGTGGATCGTGGCTGGGACATCGACGGTATCTACGATCCGGAGCCCGGCAAGGCTGGTAAGACCTATACCCGTCAGGGTGGATTCCTTTACTCGGCGGCCGATTTCGATGCGGACTTCTTCGGC
>NZ_JBEXLC010000307.1:0-2926 GCF_040609795.1 Nocardia sp. NPDC004604 | reverse complement strand
GCTAAGCAAGTTCCGCAGAGCGGTCCTGCGCAATCTACTGAGCGTCGGGGTGAATCCCGACCATCCGCACAAGCGTACGGGCACCTGAGTCCGGCGCTGGAAGGTGCGGGGAGGCGGGGGAGCCGCTATCCGAAGCGACCGGAGATGTAGTCCTCTGTCGCCTTCTGGCCCGGGTTGGAGAAGATCTTCTCGGTATCGTCGATCTCGATCAGCTTGCCCGGCTTGCCCTGCGCCTCCAGGTTGAAGAAGCCGGTCTGGTCACTCACGCGCGCGGCCTGCTGCATGTTGTGGGTGACGATGACGATGGTGAATTCCTTCTTCAGCTCGGTGATCAGGTCCTCGATCGCCAGGGTGGAGATCGGGTCCAGCGCCGAACACGGCTCGTCCATCAGCAGCACATCGGGCGATACCGCGATCGCACGCGCGATGCACAGACGCTGCTGCTGACCACCGGAGAGGCCGCCGCCCGGCTTGTCGAGGCGGTCCTTGACCTCGTTCCAGAGGTTGGCGCCCCGCAGCGAGCGCTCGGCGACCTCGTCGAGCTCCTTCTTGTTGCGCACACCCTGCAGCTTGAGCCCGGCCACGACATTGTCGCGAATCGACATGGTGGGGAACGGGTTCGGGCGCTGGAACACCATGCCGATGGTGCGGCGCACGCCGACCGGGTCGACCTGCGAGCCGTAGATGTCCTCGCCGTCGAGCAGCACCGCGCCCTCGACGCGGGCATTCGGGGTCACCTCGTGCATCCGGTTGAGCGAACGCAGCACGGTGGACTTACCGCAACCGGACGGGCCGATGAAGGCGGTCACGCTGCGCGGCAATACCGACAGCTTGACATCGGCAACCGCGTGGAATTTGCCGTAGAAGATGTTCAGGTCTTTGACGTCGATCCGCTTTGCCATCTGAATATCCGTTTCGCTGTAATTAATTTGCATGAGCGGGGGCCCTACGTGGTTACGCAGGCTGCCTCCTCCGGGCCTGACCCGCTCATGCGGTCATCGGTTCCGCGTGAGCAGCTTGTTGACGACCGCGGCCGCCGCGTACAGCAGGGCGATCAGCAGGATGAGCGTCAGCGCCGCACCCCATACCCGCGCCCGGCCCGCAGGCTCCGGATTCGCCAACTCTTGGTAGATCAACAGCGGCAGCGAGGCCATATTGCCGTCGAAGAGGTTGGTGTTGATCGACTTGCTGTAGCCGACCAGCACCAGCACCGGAGCGGTCTCACCCATCACGCGGGCCAGTGAGAGCAGGATGCCGCTGATCATGCCGGGCGCCGCGGTCGGCACGACGATCCGAACGATAGTCTTCCACTTCGGAATTCCGAGTGCGTAGGACGCCTCGCGCAATTCGTCGGGCACCAGCTTCAGCATTTCCTCGGTGCTGCGGATCACCACCGGCAGCATCAGCAGCACCAGGGCCAGCGATACCGCGAACGAGCTCTGCGGGAAGCCGAATGTCGCGATCCACAGCGCGAAGATGAACAGGGCCGCGACGATGGACGGCACACCCGCGAGGATGTCCACCATGAAGGTAGTCACCTTGGCCAGCACGCCACGGCCGTATTCGACCAGGTACACCGCGGCCATGATGCCCAACGGCACCGCGATGATCGCGGCGACGAGAGTCTGCACGATGGTGCCGTAGATCGCGTGATACACACCGCCACCGGTCTGATCCGGCAGGATGCCCTTCTGCGATTTCTGCCACCAGTCCGGCGAGACGACAGAGTCGAGGCCCTTCGACACCACCATGAACAGCACCCAGACCAGCGGCACGAGTGCGATGGCGAAGCAGAGCCAGACCACTCCGGTGGCGATATTGTTCTTGATCCGGCGGGCCGTGCTGACATGCCGGAAGGTGGGTGCCTTGACCGGCTTGTCAAGAGTCGTCGTGGTGGTCATTACCCGTTCACCCTTCCACCGGATACGAGCCGCGCGAGCGCATTGACGATGAAGGTCAGCGCGAAGAGCACGAAGCCAGCCGCGATATAGGCACCGGTCGGCAGTGGCTGACTGAATTCCGAAGCGGCGGCAGCGATTTTGGAGGCGAAGGTGTAGCCGCCGTCGAACAGCGACCAGTGTCCGGCCTGCGCCGAGGTGCGCAGAATGACCAGCACCGCGATCGTCTCACCGAGCGCGCGGCCGAGGCCGAGCATGGATCCGGCGATCACACCGCTGCGGCCATAGGGCAGCACCGTCATCCGGACCATCTCCCATTTGGTCGCGCCGAGCGCCTGCGCGGCCTCGATATGCGAGATGGGCGTCAGGTTGAAGACCTCACGGGAGACCGAGGTGATGATCGGCAGGATCATTACCGCGAGCACCACGCCCGCGGTGAAGATGGTGCCGCCGCCGGAGATCGACACATTGCCGTCGGAGAACAGGAAGAACCAGCCGAGCTTGTCGTTGAGGAAGGTCTCGACGGGTTCCAATCGTGGCGCGAGCACCAGGAAGCCCCACAAACCGAACACGATCGACGGCACCGCCGCCAGCAGATCGACGAGCATCGCGAACGGACGCGCCATCGGCTTCGGCGAATAGTGGGTCAGGAACAGCGCGATGCCGACACCGATCGGCACCGCGATCACCAGTGCCAGTACCGAGCTCAGCACCGTGACCATGAGCAGGTCCCGAATGCCGAACCGCAGATGGTCGGCATTGGTGGTGCTGAACTCGGTGCTGGTGAAGAAGTTCGCCTCGTTCGCCATGATCGAGGGCCAGGCCCGGATCAGGAGGAACAGGGCGATCAGCGCGATGGCCGCCACGACCGTCGCACCCGCCGCGGTGGCTAGCGACCGGAAGACGACCTCGGCCCCTTGGCTGTGGCCTTTCCTTGCCTTCGCGTATTGCTGGTGGTATATTAATGGCGATTGTATTCTTATTTGGCGCCAACTCATTTGATCCAAAAAGTCCTGAACACAATGCGT
>NZ_JBEXLC010000306.1:0-2983 GCF_040609795.1 Nocardia sp. NPDC004604 | reverse complement strand
GATGGCTATCTCACCGACGATGTCGTTGCCAGTAACGGTGTTCCAGTCCTCATCGACGAGTCGGACCTGCACTCCCCAGACCGGACGGCCGATCGAGCCGGGACGTGGCTCGTGATCGAGGTCGGCGAACAGGGCCAGCGGTGAGGTTTCCGACAACCCGTAGCCTTCGGCGATATCCACACCGAACCGCTGCCGGAAGCGGGCCAGGATCTCGACCGGTAGCGCGGCGCCGCCGGAAACGGCCAGCCGAAGGTGCTCCTGCATGTGATGGAGTTCGGCGCTGTCGTCGAGGGCCTGCAGCAGCCCCCAGTACATGGTCGGCACACCGGCGAACAGGGTGATCCGTTCGCTGTGCAGCAACGTCAGTGTGGTGGCGGCGTCGAAACGCGATTGCAGGACCAGGGTCGCGGCGACGGAGAACCCCGCATTCATGTTCACCGTCTGCCCGAAGGAGTGGAACAACGGCAGCACCACCAGGTGCCGGTCGTGTCGTGCCGGGCTGTTGTCGAACTGCCGGTTGGCGGTGAATGCGTTCAACAGCATGTTCGCGTGGGTCAGTTCGGCACCCTTGGGTGTGCCGGTGGTGCCCGAGGTGTAGAGAATCACCGCTGTGTCACCGGATTCGCGCAAGCGGGGGTCGAATTCGGTGGGCTGCGCCCGCACGGCGGTGGACAGGTCGCCGGCGATCTGGCCGGACTGCGGGGCGAGTGAGTCGATGATGAACAGGTGACGGCAGCTCGGTGCCCGGTCGAAACCGGCGCGGGCGTAGTCGCCGATCGGCAGCTCGGGGGTGCCCTGGTAGCAGAAATAGGCTTTGGCGCCGGAATCGTCGAGATGGTAGGCGATTTCGCGGTCCTTCAGCAGGACGTTGAGCGGGACCACCACGGCACCCGCCTTCAGGATGCCGTAGTAGATGATCGGGAACCAGGCCAGGTTCGGGCACGATAGCGCGACCTTGTCACCCGGCTGGATGTCGTGGGCGACGAGCAGGTGGGCGACCTGGTTGGTGACGGCGTCGACCTGGGCGTAGGTCAGCGTGTCATCGTCGGCGACAATGGCGTCGCGATGCGGATTGTTTCGGGCTGTATCTTCCAGCAGCACAGACAGATTGAGCATGGGGGGACCTCGATCGGGGGTATCGGTGAGGATGCCGGCCGTCTGGTCGGCCGGGCGGGCGTGGTGCGCTCAGGCGGTTGTGAGCTGGGCGTCGAGCCCGGCCAGGCGGCGCAATCCGGCCGGGTAGGCACGGCGGCCGAGGCCCAGGGCAATGAGGGCGCCGAGGTAGGTCAATGGGACCAGTCGCAAGGCGTTGGCCAGTCCGTAGCGGTCGGCGAGGAAGCCGACCACGAGCGGGCCGAGTGCGAGCCCGAAGATGTTGTTGGCCAAGGTAACCGTTGCGAACGCGGTGGCACGCAAGCTGGCGTGGGTAAGGCTGGCCACCATCGAGGACGTGGCTCCGGCCGAACCGGCGGCAGTCAATGCCCCCAACCCCAGGACGGTCAGCTGAGCAGTGCCGGTGTCGAGACTGAATGCGACGGTCAGCAGGATCAGCGAGATCGTGCAGTAGACCAGTGCACTGTTCCACTGGCGGGCCGGATCGGTGCGACCGATCCGGTCGGTGATGATGCCGCACACGATCATTCCGGTGCCGATGAGCAGCACGTATATCGCGGCCACCAGACCGGCGCGGTCCGCGGGCATCGAGTAGGAGCGGTTGAAGAAGCTGGGCAACCAGGCCATCAGCACCGCCCCGACGAACAACTGCAGTCCGCCACCAACGTAGGCACACCACACCGACACCGACGAGAACAGGCTCGACAACGGCGCACGAGCACTGTTGTGCGGTGCCGAACCCGGGTCCGTCGCCGGTGCCTCAGCGACTTGGTGGCGGCTCAGGACGGATTCGGTGATCAGAACTCGGAACGCGGCCACCAGCAGCAGGCCCACCGCGGCCATGACGGCAAAGGTCCACCGCCAGCCGATGTGTGCCGAGACGATGCCGCCCAGTGCGACACCCAGGACCGAACCGAACGAGCCGCCGGCGAGGAACGCTCCACTGAGCGAGGCCCGCAAGCGGGGTGCGAACACGGATAACATCACCGCGGCTCCGACACTGCCGTATGCGGCTTCGCCGACTCCGACCAAGAACCGCGCGCCGAGCATCTGGCCGTAGCCGGTGGCCAGCGCACAGACCAGGGTGGCCAGGCTCCAGACGGTCGCCATGACCAGCATGCTGCGCACACGGCCCCACCGGTCGGCCGCCAGCGACAGTGGAAATGCCAACAGGCCCACCATCAACGCCACGACACTGCTCAGCGAGCCCAACTGCGAATCCGACAGCCCCCACTCGGATTTCAGCAGCGGAAACACCGCCGACAGCACCTGGCGGGACATGTAGTCCGACACCATCAACCCGAAGGTCAACCCGAACACTATCCACGGAAAGATCCGGGAACGAGCGCTCGAGGCCGCGGGTGTATCTGCGGAAGGGTCGGTGGGGGTGGTATGGAGATCCATGGCGCTTCCTCGAGCCTGGTGGAACTGGCGTACCGGCCCCGGGCCGGTACGAACGATGACGAATGCAGCGAGCGGGCAGCGCGCGAGCCGACGCGCTGCCCGACGCGATTACGCGTGGTGGAGGAATCCGACCTGACCGGTTTTGCGGTTGGGCGGGAATCCGATCTTCGCCAACGCCTCGTCGGTGTCGGCGTAGACCTCGTCGAACAGGTAGATGTCGCGTGCTTCCTTACACGAAGCCACGCCCCGGCCCAGCTCGTCGGCGATCCGGACCATCTGCTCCACCTGCTCCACCGAGGTGCGCCGCTCGCCCTTGCGGCCCCACAGGTTGTCCTCGATGCCGACCCGCACATGCTGGCCCAGCGCCATCGATGTAAGAGACGTGGACGGTGAACAAACTGCTTTCCCAGATACACTTGTTGGTACAGATTCACATACTACTATGATAAATGGTATTGGTGTATTA
>NZ_JBEXLC010000305.1:2767-3027 GCF_040609795.1 Nocardia sp. NPDC004604 | reverse complement strand
TACTTAAAAAATTAGGAGTTTTCTAATATGTTGCACGCATTTATCTTTGGAGTTATACCAATGTTGGTTTTAATAGCTATTGCAAAGATTGGTCAAATTATAAAACAAAGACAGAAACGTTAGCTAAAAAGCTAGCGTTTTTTTTATGTCTTTTTGCCCCTGCGGGAACTATAGCGTTCAACCGGCATGGTTGCCCAATTTTCATGTTAATTTTTAAATTTGCATGTAACTGGGCAGTGTTTATTTTTTTCTGCCCAGTT
>NZ_JBEXLC010000305.1:0-2671 GCF_040609795.1 Nocardia sp. NPDC004604 | reverse complement strand
AGTTTGCTAACTTTTAAGTTTGCATATAAATGGGCAGTGTTTATTTTTTTCTGCCCAGTTTGCTAACTTTTAAGTTTGCATATAAATGGGCAGTGTTTATTTTTTTCTGCCCAGTTTGCTAACTTTTAAGTTTGCATATAAATGGGCAGTGTCTAAAAAATAGTCACTGGTTTTGCTCGAATTTTAGTTTGTGAAATTAAGATATATTTATTTGGCTCATATTTGCGTTTTAAAAGCTTATGTAGGTTTTTAGGTATGAAACTATATGATTTACCCCTAAATCTTTAAAATGCCCCCTTAAAATTCAAAATAAAGGCATTTAAAATTTTAAAAATAAAAAAACTACTAGCAAAAAACTAGTAGCTTAAATCTTAGTTAAATTTCGATGCAGTATTAATTTTTATATCTACGCTACAACGTCGATTCTAGTTCGTGCAGTATTAATTTTTATATCTGCGCCACAACGCCGATTCTAATAAATGTAGTATTAATTTTTATATCTGTGCTACAACACCGATTACTTAAAACTAAGATAAAAAATCGACGAAGGTCGATTATAGTTTTGCACACGTCGATTTATTCGACGTATAAGTGCGCCCTTACGGGATTTAACTAGATTATAACGACGAATTTTAGACCTGTAAAGCAATAACAATCGGGTCTACCTAGTAGACAAAGTGTACAAAGTAGACCCGATTGTTATTTGTTTTTGCAAAGTAGATTAGAAAGAGAACAGTGCAAAAACTACTGTTAATAAACACCCTAAATGTTGAGTCCATATTATAACAAGAACACGCATTTATGCCGAGAAAATTTATTGATGTTGAGAAGAACCCTTAACTAAACTTGCAGACGAATGTCGGCATAGCGTGAGCTATTAAGCCGACCATTCGACAAGTTTTGGGATTGTTAAGGGTTCCGAGGCTCAACGTCAATAAAGCAATTGGAATAAAGCATTTTTGAAATTTGCTTATATTATTTAAAGAAAAAAATATCTCCTTGGTCTACATAATTATCAAAATTAGAATCTTTTTTAAAACCTAATTTTTCGGCTAATTTTACAGAAGATATGTTATTTACGTCAGTTCTTATTACGAAATCTAAATTATTATCTATTTTAGTTTTTAGCCAATTCATTATTGTTTTGATAGCTTCAGTTGCATATCCATTGCCAGTTTCTTTAGGGTCCAACCGATAATATAAATTGAAGTATTCTTTGTTGGCAAATTCCATTTTTTCTGCGCCACCACTACCTATAGCTGTCTTGTTTTCTTTTTTAATAATCACAAAATATCCGTAATTATGGTCATCCCAATGGGTTATCCATTTGTTCAACATATTTTTAGTATCGTTTATCGTTTTATGTCTTCGCTTTGGAGTATATTGAGTTGCTATTTTATTAGAGTGGATTTCATATAATTCTTCTGAGTAAGATAATTGTGGTTTAGTCATAATTAATCTTTTGCTTTCAAGCATTTTGTACACATCCTTAGTAGTTATATAGATTTGAGAAATGGGATATTAAGAATTATGATTTCTTGAAGCTCTTTATTACTCATATTATCAAACTCTGAAATTCTTTTTAATGCTAAAGTACCTAATAGATTAACTGCATTACTTGGATAAAGCCTTTTACCTAATTCAGATTCTATTTCCGTTTTAGGAAATATATAAAACATACTTTTTCCAAGCTTTCCGTTCAATTTTTGAGACAATAAAGTTTTAAGTTTATTAAAATAGTGCCATTGAAAAATAAACTGCTTAAATTCCATGAAAAGCATTGTCTCATCACTGCCTCTATTTAAGTCTTTTTTCATTTGTCGTATAAATGCTTCATAACAATATTTTGGAATGAGTAATTGTGTTTCTTGTGACGTTAGATAATATAGTTGATTAAATGATTCAACTTCACAAGTGTTAGCTAACTTCGCTAGGTTCTCACCTATATTTTTAGCGTCAATATTATCTTGAATGTCGCTAGTATAATTTGAAATTTCATTGATTGAAAAATCTAAATAGTTACACAGTGTTTGAATATCTTTAAAGTATAATTTCGATGGATCCTTATGTAGGTTTTGCAATGTTGATAAAGGGATTAATGTATTAGAACTCAAGTGATTTAAACTAATTTTGTGACACTTAAAGTATTCAAGTAACTTTTCAATATTATGAGAATTGAACAATCCTTGCGTATATTTATAGGTGTTGATTTCTAATAATAAACCAATAGCATGTTCTATTTTTTCAATGCCGTTTTTCACCCCATCATCTGTTATAGGGTCGCGATGATCAGTAACAGATAATATACTTGCTGAGTCATGTTTAATAACTAAACCACTATTGTTTTTGTATAAATAGTTTGGATAATGTAACTCAAAAGTGTTTAGAGCTATTTCACATGTTGAGTAATCAATGATATTTTTTTCAAAGTAATCGTAATAAATTCTTTGGATAAAATCATACTTAGGGAATGAAACCCAATCTTGTTTATTAACCAAATTAAAATGAGATATAAGTTGAGAAAATTGATAAATACGTGTTCTATTTTCATCAGGTAAATGACAATGTTTCGTAATGGTTCTGTTGCAAAGTAAAAAAATATAGCTAACCACTAATTTATCATGTCAGTGTTCGCTTAACTTGCTAGCATGATGCTAATTTCGTGGCATGG
>NZ_JBEXLC010000304.1:0-3060 GCF_040609795.1 Nocardia sp. NPDC004604 | reverse complement strand
GCTTCAGGAAAATTAAAATATTATAATATCATTACGACTAGTAATTTAGCTACTAAACATCCACTGTTTGAGTATGCAGCCGCTGCCGTTCCTCCTCCGGCATGTCCGCGAACTGCTGCATAGCGGCGGGCAACGTGCGATCGAGCACCCGATTGAATGCCTCGCTGTGCATCAATTCGCGTGCGCTGCCCTTGCCTTCGAGGACACCGCGCAGCCGCTCCTTCAATTGCGGATCGGTGGCGGTATCCATCAGCACCCGAATCGCCCGGGACAGTTGGCGCGATGCCCCGAGATCGCCGTGGGCCAGATCATGAATCGGCTCGGGCACCTTCATTCAGGCTCCAGGGTGGTCGTAGGTGGCGGCGGGCAGGCTCGGCATATCGGCGGACTCGACCACCGCGACCACGCCGAAACCGACCCCGGCGATGGCCTCGAGTGCGACATACGCGGCGTTGAACTTCTCGACCAGCAGGCCCCATTCCGCGATCACTTTCGCCGTGGTCGCGGTGGCGGCGGCGACCAGGGCCGCCGTTGCGAAAATTCCGACGCCGGTAAGCGCGGAGGCCTCGGCCGCGGCCCACTCGATCACCGCCATGGCGCCCCAGTCCAGCAAGGTCTGCAAGGCATTACTCATGGCGGTGGAGAGGTGGTACGCCGTCGACGCGAAGCGGTTGATCTCGGTCGCCATCTCCTTCAATGGCTCGACCTGAGTGGAAATGGCTGTCGAGAGCTCTGTGAAATACGCTTGGGCGCTGGTCGCCGCGTTACCGTCCCACGTCGCGTCGACAGTCGTCGCGGCGGACTTGACCGATTCGGAGAAGCTCGCGCTGTAGGAAGCCAGGTTTTCCACCGCATTGCCCGCCTTCTGCAGGGCCTCCCAATCACCGGAGATCTTGGTGGTGAGCCACTTCAGCGGGTCTGTCCCGAGGACGTTTTCGCACCACTTACAAGCCCAGTACGTTGGCGAAATGGCGTTCGAGGTGATGAGGAACTCGAAACTGTCGTTGAGCGGGTCCTCGAGCGAAGGTTCCGCCAAGTGCTCTGACGGCGTCTTGGTCATCAATTGCTGCCTGTGGGGTACGTGCGGTCCAACTCGTCGGCGCGCGCGTGGTCGGTGGTCCGGTAAACCTGTGCGACTTTGGTCAATTCGGTCGCCGCAGCCTCGGAGAGGGTGCCGAGGGTGGCGTAATTGGGCTTCAGCTTGTTGTGCGCCTCGGCAACGGCGCTCAGCCCGATCCGGATGAGCCCGCCGTCGCCCCACACGGTGTTGTCCAAGACCAACCACTTGTCCAGATAGGTCGCGACATTCGCATTGGCCTCGGCCAGCGTCTTCAAAGCCGCGGCGAACGCGTCCACTTCGGCTGGATCGACTTTGAAAGTCTCCGACATCGGACCTCCCCTCTCGGCCGTGCGCCGACCGCTCTACACCGAAGCACCTTCACACAAAATGCCTGCTCAGCGCAACTTCGCCGATATCTCGTGCGGCGGCGCGTGGCAACCGTCCCGACTGCGGACGATCTGCGGCACCCCTGTGCGTGTCTTGGTGCCTGTGAGCCAAACTGATCGTTGAGCGACCTAGGTCGGCTGACCTGCGAAAACGCTTGGGCCACTGTTGTGGTGGTTGCCAAAAGTTTATCGTCAATGCGAGGTGGGCGATGATGTCGTGGCGTGAGGAGCTGGACCGGCGTGAGGCGGCCGCTGCTGAACAGGTCGAGCAGCTGCGTCGCAAGATCGCGGAGCTGACCGAACAGCTGAATAGCACCGCTTGTCGCGACCGGCGATCACGCAGGAAACGATGAGCGAGATCCGCGCCGAGACCGCCGAACCGACCCCGCCTGCGGTGGGCGAAGTTTCGGCCGGTGGAATGGGAATGATTGCGTCGCAGCCGATTCCGGATGGATCGCCGATCGGATTGGTGCTGGTGCCGCAGCGGGCAGCGGGGATGAAAGCATCGGCGCTGCAGGAGGATTACGCCGAGATCCTGGCGGTGCTCGCCGAGTCCGGTGGCGGGTTGCGGGCAGGTCGCCGCCGAGCCGGGTATCGATCGGTCGAAGGTTGAGTCGTTGCAGGGAAGGTGAAACGCCTGGTGGCGCGTGGCTGGCTGGAACAGGAGCCTTCTGGGGTGTTCACAATCGTCGAATAATGCTGGTGCGGTGGGTGATTCATTGCGTCGCGGAACTCACGAGGGTACGGCTTGGGCACAGCGACAGCCTCCAGCTCACCCGAAGGGCAAGCCAACTCGGTTGTCACCTATCCGCGCAGCAGTCCCGCCCCGTGCGACATCGAGGACCAGACCAACATCCCTCGGCCGCCGTACAACCGCCGAGGACGGGTTCGAGGCCCTTCTTGTCGCATGGCTGGTGCACTGCTGTAGACGGTCTTTCGGTTTGGGGATCTGTTGTCAGACTGAGGGTCTGATGCAGGTGGCCGAACGGTTCGCGGACACGGTCCGCGAATGGGCAAATCAGCCCGCGCCTACTCCTGGCGGGATGCAGTGGGGCATCGACTGCTCCCGCCCTAATGGTTCATGACCGCGCTCGCCGTACGCCCGAGGTGAACGCGCCGTACGTCCAACCGACCCGCTCCGCCCGGGGGCGCCGACCAACCCGGTGGGTCGGACTCGGACGGTTCGACAATGCAAGCGCAGGCTAGGTAGCATTCGTCGGCATGAGCGATGGGGGACGCCAACCGCAAACCAGAGCCTGTCGGTCGTACCTGAGAAGGTTCGCGAGGTCGGCAAGTACGTCTACGAGCTGGCTGAGACTCTGCGCACCGCATTGGATTCCGCAGCCAAGGATGTCGATGCTGTTGCCAACGGCTCCTGGACGGGCAACCTGGCGTCGAAATTCGCCGAGGGCTGGACCGAGGTCCACGACGGCGGCGGTCAGATAATCTCCGCGTTGTCGGAGTTGCCAGTAAAGGTGCACCTTCCGAAATGACGAACGAGAAACTCGAACATTTCCTCTGGCCTGTCCCCAGTGAATGGGACCGCTCGGTATTAGAGTCCTGTTGGCCCTGGTGAGGGCTGGAAGGGACGATGAGTGACATGGCAGGACGCAA
>NZ_JBEXLC010000303.1:0-3159 GCF_040609795.1 Nocardia sp. NPDC004604 | reverse complement strand
TCAGCCGCATTGCGGGATGAGGGCCGTCTAGTCAGTGAGGTGGCTAGTTCACGCCACGGCTCACTCGGCAGGCGCCAGTACCGGGCTGTTGTGATAGGCGGCGATCAGCCACTGGCCGTCGCGCTTCTCGAGGACCCAGGTCGCGTTCACCTTGCGCTCGTCGGCGGGAACTTCGGTCTCGCCGGCGAACAGGATGGCGGATTCGCTGATAACGATCGCGGCATCCTTGCCGACGAAGCGGATGCTGAGCTGCTTGTTGTAGGTCGAACTGCCCGCGAGCGGCCCCTCGAAGGCCAGTGCCATGTTCTGGCGGATCACCTCACGGCTGTCGCGGAGCGAGCCGGTCATGATGGCGGTCGCGTCCGCGGTGTAGTTGGCGACCATGGCGTCGGCGTCGCCCGCCTCCCATGCCTTGTAGGAATCAGCCAGCACGGCCTGGATTGCGGCCTCGTCTGCGGCACGATCGTTCGACATCGGAGTCTCCCTCGTTGATCGGCTCGCCAGCAGTGTTCCGGCGAGCTCGGGAATACATACCGGCGGTGGCGTCCGAACTCATCCCGCCCGCTGAAAGAAAATCTCGGATCTACGCGTCGAGTCGGGCCGCCAGGCCGAAAGCCGCGAAAATCTTGGGATCCTGGAACACCGAATTCCGGCTGATGCCCTCGGCGGTGACGGTGAAGATCTGGAGCGTGTGCAGTTCGTACCGGCCATCGACGCGCTGATAGGCGGCGAATCCGGGTTGCCCGCCGTTGGCGGCGACCTGCTCGAGAAGCCAGTCCTTCCCGGCCGCCTCGAAGACCCATTCCATGAACAGGCCGTAGTTGCTGCGGCCGGAGAACCAGTTGAGCATCGGCGGCATCTCCATGATGACGTCCTCGGTGAGCAGACGCTTGAGGCCCTCGACGTCGGCGTGCACGAACGCCCGCATGTAGCGCTCGACCCAGACGCGCTGCTCTGCCGTGGACGGCTCGCTGACCCGTTCGGGACCGACCCCGATCCCCTTCAGGCGGGCGCGTGCCCGTTGCAGGGAGCTGTTCACCGATACGATGGTGGTGCCGAGAATTTCCGCCGTCTCAGCCGCGGAGAAGCTGAGCACCTCACGCAGGATCAACGCACCGCGCTGCCGCGCCGACAGGTGCTGCAGGGCGGAGGCGAATGCCAAGCGCAGGCTGCTGTGATCGATCACGGTCCCGGACGGATCGCCGGTGTCCAGCAACGAATCCGGTAAGGGCTGCAGCCAGGCGGCGTGCTCTCCCCGCACGAGCGGCCCGAGCGGATCGGTCGCGGACACCAGTCCCGATGGCAGCGGTCGGCCGCCGCGAGTCTGCAGAGCGGTCAGGCAGACGTTGGTCGCGATCCGGTAGAGCCAGGTACGCAGTGAGCTGCGCGTATCGTCGTACTGCTCCCGCGCCCGCCACGCCCTCAGATACGTGTCCTGGACCAGGTCCTCTGCGTCGTGCGCCGAGCCCAACATCCGGTAGCAGTACGCCAGCAGCTCCGTCCGGAACGGTTCGATCCGACGATCGAAGCCTTCTTCCCTCGTCATCGCGCCTCATCTCCACTGCCGCCACAAGCACCATACCGGCGACCGCATTGATCATCCGCTGTGGACGGATCGACCACCACGCGGGTCGTCAGCAGCCTGGCCACGGCCAACCTCCTGGCCGTCCGCTTTTGCCGCGTGGCGCGCTGTTCGAACCGGCCATGAGGGAGGCTCCGGCCAATAATCGCGCGAAAGCAACGACAATGGCTCGGTCGGCGGCGTATCCCGGCTACCGGGCCTGGGGCTCGTGCACCGCAGGCCCGAGGCGCGCCGAGCCGGTGTCGGGGCAGGTGTCGCGGTCGGCGAGGTATTTTCCGGGCCCGGGACGGCAGTGGGTGACGAACAGCGGTCCGGCGCTGCAGTCCTTGATCCCACCTCGCGCCGATCCGTCAGCAGGGGTCGGCGGGCGCTTCGAGTGGGGCAGCGACGGCTTCGCCACGCAAGTTCCCGCGTCCTATGCGCATGTTGATCCTGGCGATGCGGGCTGCGGCGGAAGGGTGGGTCAGCGTGAAGTACGGATCGTGTCTTCGGGCAAGCGACAGCAGGGTGTCGCGGAGCGCGGGGCCGTAACCCAGGTCGACGGCCACTCGGTCGCACAGGTATTCCTGACGCCAGCTGAGCCACATCATCGGAAACAGTTGCAGGACGCAGAGTACGGCCAGGGCGACGGCGACGCGGACATCGACGGCCGGGAGCATCAGCGCTACCAGGGTGGCGAAGGGGATCGGATAGGCGATCAACAGGACGAGGGCGTGGTACACGGTCCATCGATCCCGCCGGGGCAACGTTTCGATCAGCAGTTTCGTCGGACCCCCGAAGAGTTTGAGGGCCGGTGTCGCGCACAGTATTTCGATTGCCCGCAGAAGCCAGCCGCCGATCACATGATGCCCGAGCTCATGCGCGACCACAGCCCGCAACTCGACCGGGGGCAGCTCACGGACCGCGGATATCGATACCACGACCAGGCGATGCGGTTGTGCGTGGGCAGGCATCCCGCGTGTTTGGGATTTATCCCGCACCATCAGTCGCAGACGGGATTCGGGCATGCCCGCCGCGCGCAGCACATCGTGCCGAGCCGCGATCAACGCCGCGAGGGGCTCCTCGTACTTCCGCGGATACACCGCCTCGTCGGGGTGTCGTGCAGCCGAGCGCCGACGACTTTCGTCATCCGGCAGTACCCAGCAGAGCAGGCGCATGAACAACCAGGCCGCGCAGCGTATGACCCCGACGGCGATGGCCGCCCACAGGCCGACCCACACCGCGAGACTCCGGAGAATGACCAAGGTCGCCGCGGCCCAGGGCAGCGCTACCAGTAGGCGGGTCAGTGGCAGCAGTCTCGCCTCGAGAAGCGAGAGGCCGCCGAGCCGGTATTCGGGTGTGGCCGAGGGGGATTCGAGAGACATGGCGGATCAGCCCTCCGTGCGGGTGAGGCGCTATGTTCCTAGCGCTCGCGATCACTTCACGATACGAACCGGCCGAGCGGCCGCGTAGCCCCCAGTTCGAATGGGCAGGGCGGTGAGTCCAGGAAACATGCGATCGCGGCGTCGAGCACCACGCCAAACTCCTCGGCGCTTTTGATCTTTGGGCATTCCGCGGTTATCACGTCGTTGACCAGG
>NZ_JBEXLC010000302.1:0-3165 GCF_040609795.1 Nocardia sp. NPDC004604 | reverse complement strand
CAGGGCGGAGTCGTGGGCGGCGAGGATGCGGACGGCGAGTAGGCCCGCATTGCGGGCGCCGCCGATGGAGACGGTGGCGACCGGGACGCCCGCGGCCACGATCTATACGCCGGAGGCGCTCTCGCTGCTCATCGGCGTTGTCGGCGCCGATCGTGTGCTCTTCGGCACCGAGAGGCCGGGAAGTGGTTTCGCGTTCGAGGACCTCAAGCCGGTCATCGAGAAGCTCCCAGGGCTGGACGAGAAGCAGTTGCAGGGCATCTTCGAGGGCAACGCTCGATCCCTCTACGCCCGGGCGTTCTGAGTACCACCCAGCAGGTTAGGACCAGACCGAGGGGCAACGACATGACGGCAACGCTTGGTGGACCGCGGCGAACAACCAAGGCCGACAGCGCCTACTACGAGATCCGGAGAAAGGTTCTCGAGGGTGAGCTGGCACCGGGCTCGGTCGTCGAGCAGGAGGCACTCGCGAAGGAACTCGGCATCTCGACGACACCGCTGCGCGAGGCGCTGCGACGGCTGGAGGCGCTGGGACTGCTCCGGCAGGTCGCGCACCGCGAGATGCGCATCGCGCCCCTGTCGGTCAAGGAGATCACCGACCTCTATGCGTTGCGCATCAGGCTGGAGGCCTACGCGGCGCGGCTGGGTGCCAAGCACGCCAGTGCGGAGCAGCGGTGGGAAATTCGTGGGCTCCTGGAGGAGCCCGTCGCCGGTACGAAGGTCGGACAGCTCGAGCAGAACCGCGGGCTGCACCGGGCGATGTACGCTGCCGGCGGCAACCACGCGCTGGCAGTTACGCTCGACCAGCTGTGGGACCGGGCGGACCGCTACCGTGCAATTCTGCTGCGGGATGACGAGATCGCCGACACCATCCACGCCGAGCACTCCGAGATCGTCGACGCGTTCTGCGACGCACAGGAGGCACAGATCGCTCGGCTCACCAAGGCCCACCTCGAATCGGGCCGCGTACGGCTGCTGAGCGTGATTGCCAAGGCTGAGCAGGAGACCCTGGGATGACGCCGCAGATGCCGTTGCTGCAGCCGCTGGCAACAAGGGCCGCGGGGCTGGGGTTCGAGGCGATCCCGCCGCAGATCGTGCAGCAGGCGAAGTGGTCGCTGCTCGACACCATCGGCCGCATCATCGCCGGCCCGGACAGTCGTCGTACCCTCGAAGCCGAGATAGAGCTCGGAAGTCGGCAACACCGGTCGGCGACGGTAGGGGTGACCGGCGACCGGCTCCCCTTTCCTGCTGCGGCGAAGACCAACTCCGCGTTCGCCAGCATTCCGGAGCTCGACGACAACACGGCCGGCCACGGGTCTCTGGTGACGGTACCGGTCGGGCTCGCCGTCGCCGAGGCACACCATCTCGACGGTCGCGCCCTGCCGACCAGCATGACTCTCGCATCAGCGATGCGAGACACGTCAACGCGGCAAGTCCCGTAGCAAACTGGAAAGGTCATCACAGTGTCGTACGACTACATCGTCGTTGGAGCCGGCGCCGCCGGCTGCGTCCTGGCCCATCGGCTGTCCGCCGATCCGGCGACCACCGTCCTGCTCGTGGAGGCGGGCGGCAGCGATCGCAACCCGGTGAACCTGGTGCCGAAGGGCTTCTACTTCACCATGTCGAATCAGCGGTACGCCAAGACGTTCGTCGCCGGCCCCTTCGGTGCCGTCGGCGCGACGGAACCGTGGTACCGCGGCCGCGTGATGGGCGGTTCGACTACCACCAACGGCATGATCTGGAACCGCGGATGGGCCCCGGACTACGACGCGCTCGTCGAAGCGGGCAACCCGGGCTGGGGCTGGGACGCGTTCCTCGGTGCGTTCCGTAGCCTGGAGGACCACCGGTTGGGTGCCAGCGATTACCGGGGTGCCGGTGGTGCGGTCTCGGTCGAGGTCGCCGGTCCGCCCGACCCACTCAGCGACGCCTACATCGCCGCGGCCCGGGCCGACGGGATCCGCAAGGTCGACGACTGGAACGCCAGCGACGACGACCGAGTCGCCTACGTCCCGTCCAACGTCGAGAACGGCCTGCGCATGAGCGCGTCGCGCGCGTTCCTCAAGCCGGCGCGCGGGCGGAGAAACCTCACCGTGGTCTCGCGGGCGGAGGTCCAGCGCATCGTCCTGGACGGTCGCGTCGCCGTCGGGGTGGAGGTCAAGACCCGCAGGGGAGTGGAGCACTTCGACGCGCGACGCGAGGTGATCGTCTCCGCCGGCGCGCTCGACACGCCCCTCCTGCTGGAGCGCTCCGGCATCGGTCGCCCGGAGGTGTTGCGGGCCGCCGGCTTCGACCTCGTGGTCGAGAGCCCGAATGTCGGTGAGCGACTCCGAGAGCACCGAGGTATGGACTTCCGGTTCCGGATCAAGGGACTCGAGGGTCAAAACAAGCTGGTGGCAGGTCAGGTCAGGCGCTACTGGACCGGGGCCAGGTTCCTGCTCGGCCGGGACGGGATCATGTCGTACGGCGGCTTCAACGTGATCACCGGCGTGACCGCGCACCCGGACTCCGACCGTCCCGACGTACAGGCACTGTTCACGCCGATCTCGATCGACGGTAGCCGGCTCGGGCCCAAACGCGCAGTGCTCGAGAAGGAGCCTGGAGCGATGCTCTCGCTGCTCCCGCTGCGGCCGACAAGTGTGGGCAGCATCCACAGCGCGGGCGCCGGTCAGCAGCCTCGGGTGGACCCGAACTTCCTCGACACCGAGCACGACCGGCAGGTGTTGGCCCACGCAGCCCGGCGGGTGCACCGCATCGTCGAGCACGATGAGTTCGCCCAGTACATCGCGTTCCAGACGAAGCCGGATGCCGACCTCGACCTCGACGACGATGAGGCGCTGGCCTACTACGCGCAGAACTACGGCAACAGCGGCTATCACACGATCGGCACCGCGGCGATGGGGCCGCGGGACGAGGACGTCGTCGACGCGGACCTGCGGGTGCGCGGCGTCGAGAACCTCCGAGTCGTGGACGCGTCGGTGTTTCCGCACATCACCTCGGGCAACGTGAACGCGCCGACCATGGCGCTCGCGTGGCTCGCGGCCGACCGCATCGCGAGGTGAGTTCGTTCGGTCGCCGGCGCCTGCTACGAACGCCCGAGATCAAGGAAGCCGCGGTCCCCGGTCCCAAAATGATCACCATAAACCACAGGAATATTATGAAAATGACAAG
>NZ_JBEXLC010000301.1:0-3203 GCF_040609795.1 Nocardia sp. NPDC004604 | reverse complement strand
TTAACCCGATAATTATACCAAGTTATACTTTTGATTTATACGGCGCATGCGCTTCGACTACTCGGACGCGAGACGGGCCGCGAACGTCGCTCGTAAGACTCGCTCCGTGGGAGTTGCCTAACCTGGAAAACTCAACTAAGTCAAGAAGACTAGACGCATCACGGTGTCGAGATGTCTAGACTTCGCACATGTCGGCCGATGACGTGGCGCGCGTTTTCGCGATCGAAGATAAAGTCGAGCGACTCAAGGCGGCCACCGATGGGGTGGCGGCGGCCCAACAGACCATCAACGAACTGACCCGTATCCGCAGAGCGGTGATCAGGGAACTACATGCCGAGGGCTGGACCTTCGCCAGAATCGGTGCGGCGGCGGGACTTTCCCGCGCGCGGATCCATCAGGTGAGTACCCAGGGTCCGGCACCGGAAGGTCTGTTCTTCGGGCACGGGTCGCTCACGGTGATCGCTCCCGAGGTTCGCAGTGGTCGAGTGCTGGGCGCTCCGGACCCGAGCGCGGCGCAGCGACTGGTGGAGTTGCTGCGCGAGCTCGGCTTCACCGCGGCCGTCGAGCACTTCCTGCCGGGCCGACCCGTCGATCTGAATCGCGACGGGTTGATCGTGCTCGGCGGGCCCGAACTGTCCCCCAGTGTGCGTCAGCTCATCGCGGCGGATCCGCGGCTGCGGCGCGCGGTGGCCAGGGCCGGGGATGCCCGGCGCGGCATCGAGGATCGCGCGGCCAGAAGGGTATACCGACCGGGCGGCCCGGAACCGCATGACATTGCCTATATCGCCCGCCTCCCACGCCCCGACGGCCGCGGTACCGCCCTGATCATCGACGGGCTGCATCCGCCCGGCTCACTCGGCGCGATCCGTTTGCTCGCAACCAGATTGGCCACGCTGCACGAACGCGCTGCCACACACCTGTTTTCGGTGCTCGTCGCGGTGCGCTACGACCGCGCCACCGGGGAGCCGGTCGATGCCGATCTACTCACCCCGGTGTACCGGCACGACGCCGAACCCAGACCGATTCCGGGCCTCCGACGCTGAGCCGTTGGACTCCTGGACACCTTTTGGCAATCGAATAGCAGACGGCGCCCGATGCGCGGCGGTGAGTCGCGCTGGGCCGCCGCATATTCGATCGCGTCCGAAGAACGCAGGTGGCCCACACCAGTTCGCAATGAAACCGTGATGTGTCACACGTCACCAATACCTTCCATCTCGGCTCGACACCCGCGATGCTGAGTTAGCTAGTCGATAACCAACGGTGGCAGGTAGGTCCGAATGAATGTTCCACGTCCGGCGCGAGCGGGTTCCGCGTCGATGGCTGCCCGGCCCGAACGCGGATCGGGCTCGGCTCGCAACGCGGGCGCCCCGACGGCGCGACCGGTGACCGCCACCCATCGCGTGACCTACAGCAATCGACTCAAGGTCTTCATCGGCCCCGACGACGCCGTGGTCGATTTCCTGCGCCCGCTGCGCAGACTGGACGGCTACGACTCGTATTCGGTGAATCTCACTCGCCTGCCGTCCCCGATGCCCGCCGCGGAGATCACCGCGGCGATCAGCGCCGCGCCGGGTACGAACGCCGTGCAGTGCGTCGGCTCGGCCGACGTGCTCGCCATCGAACTGCGCGCCATCGTCGACGGGACGCCACGCCGGTACTTGCTCGGCCTGCCCGGCGATCGCCTCGGTCATCCTGGCGTCGACGTGCCGAATGGGCCCGATCTGCTGCGCGTATACCCCGATGAGGTCTTCGACGCCGAATATGCCGCGGAGGTATTCGCGACGTACTTCCACACCGGCGATATCCCGGCGGGCTTCCAACTGCGCGAGGTCGTCGAATGACGGTCGCGCGCAACAGCACTCGCAAGGTCGCGAGGGTACGACGATGAACGCAATCGTGATCGCGAGTGTGGTGCTGGTCGTCATCGTGATCGCCGCGGTGGTCACCAGGAGGCTCCGGCAGCGCACCGAGCACACCCATCTGACCGTCGCCGATCTGCAGGCGCGTTTGGCCGAGGAAGCCGAACGCTTGCTTTCGGACAGTCCGGTGGCCGAATCCGACACCGAGCACGCCACACCGCATTTCCCCCGGCCGCAGCGCATAGGAACTGGTCGGTAGCTAGGCTGGACGGCACTGCTGTCGTTCACATCGCTCAGCATTCGGTTCGGTGCGGATCCGCAAGGGAAAGGATCGCGGCCGTACGCACAATGCTCGAACAGATGGTGCAATTGGCCGATCGAGGGCCGGTGGCGCTGGCCCGCATCGTGGATGCAACCGGGCCCGGGCCACGCGAGTTGGGCGCGGCCATGGTGGTCACCGCGGACGGCGAGGTGCTCGGGTCGCTATCGGGCGGTTGCGTCGAGGCCGCGGTCGTCGAGTCCGCGCGGGAGGTGCTGGCCAATGGGCATGCGGTATCGGATCGATTCGGATATGCCGAGGCCGATGGATTCGCCGTCGGCTTGACCTGCGGGGGTGAGATCGAGGTCTTCGTCGAACGCGTGGATGACGCACGGCTATCGGTGCTGTCGGCTTTGCGTGCGGCCATCGCAGCGAACGAGCCGGTCGCGCTGACCAGCACGTTGGACGCGGCCCCGGACTGGAAACTCTTGCGGCTCGGCGATTCCGAGCCGTGGCGTGGCGTCGACCGCGACGTGCGAGCACTGCTCGCCGCCGGACGCAGCGGCGTGGTCGGCTCGGATGAATGCGAGACGGTCCGAGCGCCGCGCCCTCGCGTGTTCGTCCAGACCTTTGCCGCTCCGGCCCGCATGATCCTGGCGGGCGCCAATGATTTCGTCCGTGCCCTCGCCCGCACCGGCCGTCAGCTCGGCTACCGGATCACCGTCGTCGATGCCCGCGAAACCTTCACCACCCCAGCCCGATTCCCCTCGGCACATGAGGTCGTCGTCGACTGGCCGGACCGGTATCTGACCGCCGAGCACGTCGCCGGACGCATCGATGAACGCACGGTGGTCTGCGTGCTCACCCACGACACCAAATTCGATGTGCCGATGCTGGTGGCGGCGTTGGGAATCGAGGAAATCGGTTTCATCGGCGCGCTCGGCTCCCGGCGCACACATGACGAACGCGTCGAACGCCTCCGCACGGCCGGTGTCACCGACGATCAATTGGCTCGCATGAAAAGCCCACTCGGCCTGGACCTCAACGCCCACACCCCCGATGAGACCGCCATCTCCATCGCCGCC
>NZ_JBEXLC010000300.1:0-3260 GCF_040609795.1 Nocardia sp. NPDC004604 | reverse complement strand
CGAGTCGTCGAAGCGCATGCGACGAAGTCGCGAGTCTCGACGGCTCGGACGCGAGACACAGGGGGCCGCGAACACGCCGCGCCCGCGCGGCCAAGAACACAGCCACCAATAGACTCGTCAGGGTGGCCGAGCGGATTCCTGTTCTGATCGTCGCTGGGTTCCTGGGATCCGGGAAGACGACGCTGCTCAACCATCTGCTGCGCAATAACCGCGGTACGCGGATCGGCGTGGTGGTCAATGACTTCGGGGCCATCAATGTCGATGCCATGCTGGTGGCCGGGCAGGTCGACGCCATGGTGTCGTTGGGCAACGGGTGTGTCTGCTGTGCGGTCGATGTCGGCGAACTCGACGAGTTGTTCACCAAGCTGGCACAGCCGCGCGCCAAAATCGATGTGATCGTGGTGGAAGCCAGTGGTCTGGCCGAACCGCGCAATCTGATCCGGATGGTGGTCGGCACCGAGAATCCGCGCATCCGCTATGGCGGATTGGTCGAGGTGGTGGATGCCGAACAGTTCCCGGACACGCGCGGGCGCCATCCCGAACTCGCCACGCATCTGCGACTGGCGGATCTGGTGGTGCTGAACAAGGCCGATCGGGTACCACGGGATCGGCTGGAGCTATTGCGGCAGGAGATCACCGAGCTGATCGGGCCGGTTCCGGTGTATGCGACCACTCACGGACGCATCGACCCGGGCCTGCTGTTCGACGAACCGCTGCGCGAAATACCCAGGGTCGCCGAACAATTGAGCTTCGACGCACTGCTCGACGAACACGATCACACGCACGACGACCAGCACGACCACGCCGGGCACCGGCATCTGCACGACGACTACACCAGCGTGTCCTTCACCAGCGAGCGGGAATTGGATCCGCGGCGCCTGGTCGAATTCCTGGAGGACCCGCCGCCGGGCTTGTTCCGCGCCAAGGGTTTCGCCGCCTTCGGTGTCGCGGCCGAACGCCGGAAGTTCGTGCTGCATATGGTCGGCCGCCACATTGTCTTCGAACCGGACTCCTGGTCGCGCGGCGAATCGCGCACGACGCAGTTGGTATTGATCGGTGCGGGCCTACCCGCCGACGCGGCGCTGCGACGGCTGCACGACACTGTGCATACCAACGCCGAACCACTGGATCCCGCTGCCATGCTCGGCATCTGGCGCTACACACCGCACTGACGCCGCAGCGAACAGTGGTAGCTCGACAGCGTTGGCGTGTCGACAAAGTTGGCGCGTTCTGCTCGAGGCTGGCGCGTTCAGTTCTTGGCACGGCCATTGCGCATACATAAAACTGACACATTGCCCCGCCGCGCGCGGCATATGCGCAACGTAGCGAACCTGCTGCGCGCGGTGTCGGTTCGGCGCCCGAACCGTGATCGACCGTATATGTCTCTACGACCGATTGGAGAGTTCCGTGTCAGAGACCTGGGAGAGCGCTACGGCGTACGTGGTCGCCGCGTTAGAGGCCAAGGGTACCGCCACGCGTGACGATTTCGATGTGGCCGCCATTGTTGCCGCAACCCGAGATATCGTCGATAGCTGGGATTTTCGTGTCATCGAGGATGCGACATTCTGGCGCATCGCGGCAACCTTCTTGAAGGTGTGACCGCGTCCGGTGCTGGCACGGGGCGCGGCGCGGGGGTGCGGCGGATCAGGCCGGAAGGTCCGATCGGTGCATGGGCTGGGTCATGGACCGTCGGCGGGCCGCCCGCCGCATCGACCCCACATCCGAATACCCCAGTAGTTCGGCCTGGCGCGTTCGGCTCAGTGGCCCATCCGCATTCGCCTGTGCCAGGCGGGCATTGCGCGCCCGCTCCAATTCCGATCGCCAGGTGGTACCCGCCTCCATCAGCCTGCGTTGCAGCGTGCGCGGGCTGGTGGCGAGTCGGCGGGCCACCCGATCCAGCGATACCGCACCCTCGGCCAGTGCGTCGGTGACGGCGGCGGCGACCCGATCCGGCCACGCGGTCGTCAAGGGCGGCGGTGGCGGGAGCGCGTCGGCCAGCGGCCGCAGCACGCCGGCCAGCACCGGATCGCTGGTGGTCAGCGGCAGTTCCATAGCGCTGGCACGGAAGGTCATGGCATCGAACGGCGCGCCGAATTCGATGGCGGGGCTGCCGAATACCTCGACGAAGGTGTCGATTTTCGCGGGTGCCTGCTGTCGCAGCGCCACTCGCAGCGGGATGAGCGGTTCGCGGACCACCCGCCGCGCCCGGCTGAGCACCGCCGCCAGTCCCCACAGTTGGGTGAGCTCGCGGCCGCGGCCCGCGCCATCGATCATGTCGAGATACAGCGTGACCTCGTGTTCCTCGGTGACCAGGTCGAAGCGGTGATTGGTGGTCACGGCGGCGACATAGGGGCCGCAGGTCGCCAGACCGGCGCCGAGCGTCGGTGCGGTGGAGAACAGATAGTCGTAGAGGCCGAGGCTGGTGAGTTCGTAGTGGCTGGCCACATGCAGCGCGACATTCGGATCGCCGAGTGCGTGTGCACCGAGTTCCCAGAGCCGCGAGAAGGTGTGACTCGGCAGGTGCACAGCCTCGCCAGCCATGGTCCATTCGGGTAGTCCGGCCTCGCGGATCAGCCGATCCCGGTCCACCCCCGCCGCCGTGAGCTGTGCGATGACGAATCTGTGCAGCAATATTTGGTCGGTTCCCAATGCGCCCCTCCTGCTGCGGATCGACGAATCTTCTGCGGGGAGAACGCTATCCCGCGGGTATTGAATCGTCAGTGAATTCGCGTCACAACGTTGTTTCGGGCAACCCGACCGGCGCTCATGACGAGGTTGAACAATGGCAATGACCCTTTACCCGCAGGCGTTGACCCATTCGGAGAGACCGTCGGCGAACAATTGGCGCTTCCAGATCGGCACTTCGTGTTTGATCCGATCCACCAATTCCGCACAGGTGGTGAAGGCTTCGGCGCGATGCGGTGCGGCGACCGCGACGACGATCGCGAGGTCACCGACGGTCAGCTGACCGACTCGGTGCACGGCCGCGACCGGCAGTCCGGAGCGTTCGGCGAGTGCGGCGCAGCAATTGCGCAGAAATCGTTCGGCGTCCGGATGCGCGGAATACTCCAATGCGGAAACCGCCTGTCCGCCATCGTGATCGCGCACCTTGCCGGTGAACACCACGACCGCGCCGTACTCCGGCCCGGTCACCGCGGCCTCCACCACCGCCGGGTCCAGCGGCTGATCGCTGACGCCCGCCAGGCATACGGCCGCGAATTCACTTGTGGTCATGGTTGCCGCCTCCTGCTACTTGCGCG
>NZ_JBEXLC010000299.1:0-3262 GCF_040609795.1 Nocardia sp. NPDC004604 | reverse complement strand
CCGGCCCCGGGAACCGCACCGACCGAGGACGCGCTCATCGGATGGGCCAGACAACAGTTGGCGGCCTACAAATACCCCCGCCACATCGAATTCGTCGACACGCTCCCGATGACCGCGACCGGCAAGATTCTCAAACGCGAACTCCGGACGAACCACTGAAAACCACTGCACGACAACAACTGTCGTGTCCGAATGTCGTGGCGCTACACCACGACCATCAGGAGACCGCCGTGACATTGTCCGGGAAGACCGCCGTCGTCACCTGGCGGTCTACCTCGCGGGCGACGACCACTACCTCACCGGCCAGATCATCAGCCCCAACGGCGGAACCGTTATCTGACCGAGCAGCCGGAGCACCCGGCCACGGCATTCTGGAGCACCGATTGTGAACCACGCGACCGAACCGAACATCCTGATCGTCCCCGGCCTCGGTGATCACCCCGAGGACCACTGGCAAGCCCGGCTCGCAGCAACACGCCGCAACGCCCGAACCCTGTCCCGGCCCAGCGGCGCCCAGCGCCTGGACCGCGGTGCCTGGGTGACGGCATTGGATCGAGCCCTGTCCGAGATCACCGGCGAGGTCGTGCTGGTCGCCCACAGTGCAGGTGTGCTCGCCTGCGTGCACTGGGCCCATCAGCCCACCCGCGACATCCGTGCCGCGGTCCTGGTCACCCCGCCGGACTTCGAAACACCGCTGCCCGACGGCTACCCGAGCACGAACCTGCTCGGCCAGCACGGCTGGAACCCCATCCCGCGACGCCGGCTGCCATTCCCCACCGTCCTGGCCGCCAGCACCAACGACCCCTTCGCCACCCACCGGCGGGTGGCCGGGCTGGCCGAAGCCTGGGGCAGCCGGCTGATCGACGCCGGCCCGGTCGGACACCTCGATCCCGCTGCCGGCTACGGCCCCTGGCCACAAGCCGGGCAACTGATAGACGAGCTGACCTCGGTGCGCGCCAATCCAGGTCTGCACCGATCCCACCAATAAAGAGAAAGAAACACCAGATGAGGAAAACCGCCGCTGCCACGCTCGCCGCGACAGCCATCACAATCACCGCCGCGACAGCCGGCGCCACACCGCAACCCGTCGACGAGCAGGCCGCGGTGCATTACGAAGTCAGCCGCCGTGGCGATGCCGCCGTGCTGAGCATCGGCGATGGAAAGCTGAAACTCCTCGACGACCAACTCGTCGTCACCGACCGGACCGACCGACCGGTCGCCGCCATCCCACTCACCTACCGTATCGACAACACCGCCTACCCGATCAAGGCTGAAACCGACGGCAGCACAGCGACACTCACCCCATCCAAGACCGACGGCCAGCCGGTCCGCGACATCGCCCGCGACCAGATCATCACCACCGAACAGGCCGCAGCGCAGATCGGGGAGTCCTTCACACCCCGTGACGCCCAAGCTCTGGGCGTCTTTGCCCAACGTGCCGCGATCAGTGCCGCGGTCAGTGCCGTCGTGGGCGCGGTCCTGGGTGCCGGTGTCGGCTGTCTGGTCGGTGCGGCAGCCGGTGCGGCGATCTCCAGCCCGGTCATATTCCTGTTGGCGCCCTTCGTCGGCGCCGCCATCGCCGGCTGTGTCCTGGGCGCAGCCACCCTCGGTGCGGTCGGAACACTGGCCGGAGTCGTCCTGGCGGGCGGGCCCATCACCTTGTTCTCCGCCATCCAGTACTTCTCGACCATCCTCGCGCCCTGCCCACCCGAACTCGCCCAGTGCAAAGACCCCGCACAGGCAGTGGCACCGGCGAAATAGCCAGCAGCGCCACAACTTCCGCACCTGTCCGGTCGGTTCCGACACGAGTCGCCGCAGGAGTTCCACGGTGAACAGAGTGCTGTCGCTGTTGGCAAAGGTCTCACCCCGGATGAGGCCTGTGCTCATCGACGCTGGGTCTACGGCGCCGACTTCACCGGTGGCGGTCGGCCGGTGGGTTGATCAGCGGTTATCCGCGCTGGTTTGTCAGTCCGATCACTTGGGTGGCTCGCCCGCTGATGGTGAAAGGCCGCGGCTAGCGACTATCTGGTCGAGGTGAACGTGTCCAGCCAACAGCCCAACGCGCTGGATCGGGCTCAGCACTGAGACCGCGCGCCCAGGTAGGGGCCTGGGCGCGCGGTCTCAGTGGGGGCTATTTCGCGCCCCAGACCGGTAGACCCGGTACAGCGCAGGCGCACATCATCCCGGCCCCGGGAACCGCACCGACCGAGGACGCGCTCATCGGATGGGCCAGACAACAGTTGGCGGCCTACAAATACCCCCGCCACATCGAATTCGTGCGCACGCTGCCGATGACGGCCACCGGCAAGATTCTCAAACGCGAACTGCGCACCCACGGCTGAAAACCGCTGCACCACAACACTATCGCGTCCGTACCGAGTAGCGGAGACAACCACGTTCCGTCAGGAGATCATCATGGCACTATCCGGGAAGACCGCCGTCGTCACCGGCGCCGGCCAGGGACTGGGCAGGGCCATCGCACTGTCGATGGCACAAGCGGGCGCCGACATCGTCGCCTGCGACATCCAGACCGACAAACTGGCCGACCTCACCGACCAGATCCACGCACTGGGCCGCGAATGCCTGGCGGCACCCGTCGACGTCGCCGATCGGCCCGCGGTCGACCAGATGTTCGCCGACGCCGTCGACCGATTCGGCGCCGTCCACATCCTGGTCAACAATGCCGCGATCGTGCCAACGTCACCGGCTGAGGAGGCCCGCCGCAATCTGCACTACGCCTATCTGACCACCCCCACCGAACGCCGATCACTCGGAATCACCTCCGGTCTCACCGACGAGGACTGGCTCAAATGGTGGGACGTCAACGTCCACGGAGTGTTCTACTGCACCCGCGCCGCCCTGCGCTACATGGAACCGCAGCACTACGGGCGCATCATCAACATCAGCTCCGTCGCCGGTATCTCGGCCGCCAGCGCCCACAGCCCCGGATACTCGGCAACCAAGGCCGCCGTCGCCAACCTCACCAAAACCGTCGCACTCGACGTCGCCGGAGCCGACATCCTCGTCAACGCCATCGCCTGCGGCGCCGTTCTGACCCCGCTGTTCCAGGCCTACCTCGACAGGGCCACCCCCGAGCAGACCAACAGCCTCTACCAGCTGATTCCGCTCGGCAGAGTCGGCGCGCCCGAGGAATATGCCTCGCTGGCGGTCTACCTCGCGGGCGACGACCACTACCTCACCGGCCAGATCATCAGCCCCAACGGCGGCTGGTGACCGCCGATGAGTTCGGTGACCCGGGCAA
>NZ_JBEXLC010000298.1:0-3405 GCF_040609795.1 Nocardia sp. NPDC004604 | reverse complement strand
TCTAAATCTTGTGATAACGCATTTACTACAGATGAACCTACACCATGTAGTCCGCCAGATACTTTGTATCCGCCACCACCGAATTTACCTCCGGCGGGTCGCGGCGATGGTGGTTTCGGTCGGCCCGTATTCGTTGAGCACTGCGCGGTCGCCGCCCCAGCGTTGGACCAACTCGCTGCCGTAGTCCTCACCGCCGACCATCAGATACTTCAGATCCGGTAGCGGCCAACGGGTGTGATCGATGGTGGACAACGCCGAGGGAGTAACGAGGGCGTGGCTGACATGTTCACGATCGAGCAGTGCGGCGAGCTCGTCGCCGCCGTAGACATCACTGGGCGCTACGACCAAGGTCGCCCCCGCGCTGAGCGCACACAGCAACTCCAGTACCGACACATCGAAGCTGGGCGAGGCCAAATGCAAGGTGCGGGAGCTGGATTCGATATCCATCGCATCCCGATGGGCCACGGCACAGTTGCCGAGGCCGCGGTGGGTCACCGCCACACCCTTGGGCAGCCCGGTCGATCCGGAGGTATAGATGACATAGGCGATATCGTCGATCCGCAGCGGACGAACCCGATCGCTGTCGGTGACCGGACCGCTGTCGGCCTCGTCGAACTCGTCGAGTAGCAGCCAATCGGCGTCGGGTAGTTGTGCGCGTACGGATGTCACGGTCAGACCGACCGCTGCCGCTGAATCGGTCATCATGTGCATGATGCGTTCCGCGGGATGGGTCGGATCGACAGGCAGGAACGCCGCCCCCGTTTTGGCGACTGCCCAGACCGCAAGAACAGAATCCGCCGAACGCGGAATACCGATCGCGACAACATCCTCCGGCCCGATTCCACGCCGAATCAGCAACCGCGCCAACCGGTTGGAACGCTCGTCCAACTCCCGATAGCTCAACCGCTCTCCGTCGAACACGATCGCGGTGCCGTCGGGATCGAACGCCGCCGCCGCACTCATCAGGCCGGGCAACGTGGCCGGTGCCGCCGCGGGAGCACCGGAACGGGCCAGCAGATCGGCTCGCTCGGCAGGCTCGAGAACATCGATAGACCCGACCGCAACAGACGGATCGGTGACGATCGACTCCAGGATCTGAATCCACCGGCGCGCAAGCGAATCGATCGTCGCGGCGTCGAACAGGTCGGTGGCATAGGTGACCGCAACAGTCATATCGCCGGTGTCATGGTTTTCCGACAGGATGAATTGCAGGTCGAACCGGGAGACCTCATTGGGCAGGTCGACCACCGACAGCTCGAGATCGGGGAGTTGCAGTGTTACCGGTGCCAGGTTCTGGAATGCCAGCATCACCTGGAACAGCGGGTGTCGTGCTTGGGAGCGCTGCACACCGAGTTTGTCCACCACCTGCTCGAACGGCACGTCGGCGTGTTCGAAGGCGTCCAGATCGGCTTGTTTGACCCGGCCGAGCAGTTCGGTGAACGATTCAGCGGGATCAATTTCGGTGCGCAACACCAGAGTGTTGACGAACATGCCGATCATGTCGTCGAGTGCGGCCACACCGCGCCCGGCGATCGGTGTGCCGATCGGAATATCGGTGGTGCCGCTCAACCGGGCCAGCGCGACCGCCAACGCGCCGTGGATCGCCATGAACAGCGACGAATTATGTTGGCGCGCGAGTTGTTCCAATGCCCGCACCACAGCGGCGGGCACCGAGTAACCGACCGTGGCGCCGCGGTTGGACATCACCACCGGCCGTGGCCGGTCGAACGGCAGAGGCAGTTCCTCGACGACACCGTGCAGTGTTTCGGTCCAGTAGCGGATCTGCTGGGCGCACAGTGATTGCGGATCATCGGGGGCGCCGAGGGTAGCTTGTTGCCACAGTGCGTAGTCGGCGTACTGGACCGGCAGCGGTGTCCACGCCGGGGCGGCCCCATGGATCCGCGCGGCATACGCCCTCGCCACATCACGCGCCAACGGGGTCATGGAGAAACCATCGGCGGCGATGTGGTGCACCACGACAGCAAGGACGTGTTCGGGTTCCTCGCCGCCGGTAATGCGGAACAATCGGGCACGTGCCGGTGCCTGGGTGCTCACATCGAAGCCTTCGGTGACGAATTCGGTGACCGTCTCGACCAAATCACCCGCTACGACCGGCACCACGACCAACTCACCGTCCACGCTCTCGACCGGTTCGATCAGTTGGATCAGCATGCCGTCGTGATCGGGGTAGCGCGTTCGCAGCGATTCGTGGCGCCCCAGCACGTCCAGGACCGCCGAGTGCAGGGCCTCGACGTTCAACTCGCCACGCAACCGAATCGCGATCGGCATGTTGTAGGCGCCCGATGCGGTGTCGTACTGGTTGAAGAACCACATCCGTTGCTGGGCCGGCGCCAACGGCACGAGATCCGGGCGCGGCCCGGCGACCAGCGGTGGGCGACGTCGCCCGGTCCCGGCATGCTGATCGATACGACCGGCCAGTTCCGCGACCGTGGACGCCTCGAACAACAATCGCACCGGAATCTCGGCATCCAACGCGGCCCCCAACCGCGCCGCGACCCGAGTCGCGACCAAACTATCCCCACCCAAAGCGAAGAACGAATCATCCAAACCGATCGCGTCGATACCCAAAACATCAATGAACGCTCGAGCGACCGTGTGTTCAGTCGGTGTATGCGGCGCACGGAACGGCTTGATATCGGTGAAAACCGGCTTCGGTAGCGCCTTTCGGTCCAGTTTGCCCACCGGCGTCAGCGGGATACGGTCGAGCACCATGATCGAGGACGGCACCATGTAGGACGGTAGATGGTCGGTGAGGTATTCGGTCAGTGTCGTGGTGTCGATGGTGTGGTCGGGTGGGGCGACAACGTAGGAGACCAGTGTTTGGGTTCCGGTGCCGTTGTGGTGGCCGATGGTGGTGGCGTAGGCGACGGTTTCGTGGGTGGTGAGTGTGGTGTCGACTTCGCCGAGTTCGATGCGGAGGCCGCGGATCTTTACCTGGAAGTCGGAGCGGCCCAGGTGTTGGATGGTTCCGTTGGTGGTCCAGCGGACGACGTCGCCGGTGCGGTACATGCGTTGGCCGGGTAGCCAGGGGCAGGCCACGAATCGTTCGGCTGTCACGTCTGCTCGGTGGTGGTATCCACGGGCGAGGAGATCACCCGCGATATACAACTCACCGGCCACCCCAACCGGAACCGGTTGCAGCCGCTGATCCAACACCCATGCCGAGGCACCGGATATCGGCCTACCGATCGTGACCAACTCACCAACTGCCAACGGGGCGCTCAGCGTCGCGGAGATGGTGGTCTCGGTGGGTCCGTATTCGTTGAGCACGACGCGGTCGCCGCCCCAGCGTTCGACCAACTCGCTGCCGTAGTCCTCGCCGCCGACCATCAGATACTTCAGATCCGGTAGCGGCCAACGGGTGTGATCGATGGTGGACAGTAC
>NZ_JBEXLC010000297.1:0-3450 GCF_040609795.1 Nocardia sp. NPDC004604 | reverse complement strand
CGTGCGGGAGTCGGCCATCGACACCGTCATGATTGCCGGGCGGTACTCATTGCTGGACCGCCGAGCCGAGCAGCAACTGCTGCCCGAATGTGCGGAACGTGGGATCCAGGTGCTCGTCGCCGGGGTGCTCAATAGCGGAGTGCTGGCGGATCCCTTGCGGCAGGCCACCTTCGACTACCGCACGGCGGACCTCGCCGTCGTCACCCGCGCGCGGGACCTGGAGCGGCGGTGCACGAAATACGGTGTGCCACTGCGGGCAGCGGCCGTGCAGTTCCCGCGGCGGCATCCCGCCGTGACGGCGATCGTGCTCGGGTCCGGTACTCGCGCGGAGATCGATGACAGCATTGCCATGCTCGATCTGGCTGTGCCGGAAGAACTCTGGTCCGAGCTGGAGGATCAGGCGCTGTGGTGAATCGAGCACCGCGATGAGCCGCTCACTCCACCGCCCGGCCCAGCCATTCCATCACCCCGGCCACATGCGCCAGCGCCCGCGCCTGCGCCAGTTGCGGGTCGTGCGCGGCGATCGCGTCGCAGATGCCGCGATGCTCCGCGACCGTGCGCTCGAACGCGCCCTCCTCGGTGACGCCACGCCAGATCCGTGCGCGCGTGGTCGGCATGGACAGCGAATCCAGCAGCGAGGCAAGGACTTTATTGCCGGAAGCAGTGGCGATGGCGGCGTGGAAGCTCAGGTCGAGCGCGACCAGATCGGTCACCGACGCACTGCCGGGCTCGACCAGGGTGCGCAGGTGGGTGATCTCCTCGTCGGTCATGTGCTGCGCCGCCAGCGCGGTCGCGGCGGGCTCCAGAATCCGCCGCACGCCCAGGATGTCGAGCACGGAGTCGTCCTGATGGAACTCCAGCAGGAAGCTCATGGCGTCCAGCAGCGAATTCGGCTCCAGGCTCGCCACGAAGGTGCCGTCGCCCTGGCGCACGTCCAGGATTCGCACCAGCGACAGAGCGCGCACCGCCTCCCGCAGCGAATTGCGCGACACCCCGAGCTCGGCGGCCAGATCGGCCTCACGCGGCAACCTCGATCCGGGCGTCAGATCGCCCGAGACGATCATCGCCTTGATCTTCGCAATCGCATCGTCGGTGACCGACAAACCGGTTCCTTCACTTTCGAGAATGTGAACACATGCCTCCGATGACTGTAGACGCACATATGCATGTCTGGGACGTTCGAGGTGGAAAATTCCATGTCGAATACGACTGGCTAACAAATTCATCCGATGTCTTATATCGCACCTATACGCTGGACGACCTCGAACCGCAGCTGCCCGAGCACGATATCGCGGGGTTGGTGCTGGTGCAGGCGTCCGACTCACTGGCCGAGAATCGCGCGCTATTGGACGCGGCGGCACACGCCCCGCGCCCGGCGGTCGTGGTCGGCTGGCTGCCGCTGCACGAACCCAAACGGGTCACCTTCGAGCTGGCCCGGCTGCGGCGGCCCGAGTACGTCGGAGTGCGGCACATGATCCACCGTGACCCGGATCCGACCTGGCTACTGCGAGCCGAGGTTTCGGACAGCCTGGCCGTGCTCGCCGAGGCCGGTCTGAGTTTCGACGCGGTGGCCGAGCGTTCCGATCTGCTGGCGCAGGTGCCGGCGGTGGCGGCCGAACACCCCACGCTCACAGTGGTTCTCGACCATCTGGGCAAACCGCCGATCGCGTCCGGCGACTGGCAGCCGTGGGCGGATCTGCTGGCCGCCGCGGCCGAGCAACCCAATGTGGTGGCGAAGATCTCCGGCCTGGCCACGGTGTCAAAGCCCGGATTCACCGCCGCCGATTGGCAGCCGTACGTCGATCACGCGCTGGCGGTGTTCGGGCCGGATCGGCTGATGGTGGGCGGGGATTGGCCGTTCACCCTGACCGCCGCCTCCTATGCGGAGGTCTGGCGGGCCACTGTCCAGGTCCTCGGCGGACTTGCCCCGGACGATCGCGTCAAGGTGTTGTCCACAACGGCGCGGCGCGTATACCGGCTGTCCGCCGATCAGGCGGAACCCACCAATGAAGGAGCTAGTGCGTGAAATTGCAGCGGATCGGCGCGGTCGGCGCGGAGCGACCGGTCGTGGTCGACGGCGATCAAACCTACGATCTGTCCACACTGACACCGGATATCGATGGTGCGTTCCTCGCCGCGGACGGCATATCGAAGACCGCGGCGGCGCTGTCACAGGGCCTGCTGTCGCCCATCGACCTCACCGGACAACGTATCGGCGCACCGATCGCGCGCCCGCAGGCCGTCTGGTGCATCGGCATGAACTATGCCGCGCATGCCGCCGAATCGGGAGCGGAACCGCCACGTACACCGGTGGTCTTCTTCAAGACACCCAATACCGTGGTCGGGCCGTACGACGACGTGATGATCCCGCGCGGGTCCGACCGGACCGACTGGGAGGTCGAGCTCGCGGTGGTGATCAGCCGCCGGGCAAGTTACCTGGACTCGCCCGATGCTGCCATGAAACACATTGCGGGCTACACCATTTCGAACGACGTCTCCGAACGCCGCTTCCAGCTGGAGGAATCCGGCGGCCAATGGTCGAAGGGCAAGTGCTGCGCGACCTTCAACCCCCTCGGTCCCGCCCTGATCCCCGCCGATCGCCTCGACCCGAAGAACCTGCGCCTGCGCTCCTGGGTCAATGGTGAACCGCGCCAAGACTCTTCGACGGCCGACCTCATCTTCGACGTCGCGTACCTGGTCTGGCACCTGTCCCAGTACGCGGTCTTAGAACCCGGCGACCTCATCAATACCGGAACCCCCGAAGGCGTAGCCCTCTCCGGCCGTTTCCCCTACCTGCTCCCCGGCGATGTGATCGATCTCGAGATCGACGGCATCGGGCGCATGCGCCAAACCTGCCAGGATTCGGCAGATATTCTGTGATCGTCGATGGCATGGGAGGCAGAGTGGTTGCGGCCATGCGGGTTGCTGGCGCAGTTCGTGCTCGGCCGTCACCCGGCGCTGTGGAGTCAGCAGTGGTTCCTGATGGCTTCGTGGGTGAGCTTTCTGCCCGAGCTGAGCGAGAGCGAGAGTCGCCGACGCTGGGCACTGGCCTTCGACCTGATCGTCCTGCGGTTCGGGGGCGCCGAGTCGGAGGAGCGAGAGATGTCGCAGGCGGCGGTCGCCGCGTTGCGGGCATTCGTGGTGGCCGGCGGCGACCGGGCCGCCGGCAAGCTTCTGGCAGTGCGGACACGAGCAGAATTCCCTGCCAAGTACTTCTGTTCAAGCGGTGCTTGATCATTGAACCCGCTCGTCCGTCGGTGACTCATCCCGCTCGCCCACCTCAGTAGCAAGTCGGCGCCGACACAAACCGGGCCAGCCCGACTGACCGGCTCGCTACGCTCGCCCGTCACGCTTCGCCAGCCTGCTCCTTGGTCACCCAGACCAACGCGAGTCACCGGGTACTTTCGGACCAGGTGCTCCTCGAACTCGATCCTTTTCTCCCTCAGCAGG
>NZ_JBEXLC010000296.1:0-3500 GCF_040609795.1 Nocardia sp. NPDC004604 | reverse complement strand
GTTTCTGTGGAATCTGATTTGTCCGATATGTTGCTGTTTGCCCTGATCAAACGGGTGTGATCGGGAGAAGCGTTGCTGTGGGTGGGATGCCGATCTCGCGCGGCGTTTGCCCGGTTGGTGTGGTGATGTCGGCCAGTCGCTCGAGGAGCTGGTCGAGAGCGGTTTGCCCGTCGTCGACCGCGGCGCGTTCATCGTCGGTGAGCGGGATGGATGACAGCATGCGCTGCAGGTTGTCCTTGGCTTCCAGTATTTGGGCCTTGCTCGATGCCTTGGGTGTGTAGAAATCGCAACGGGCGCAAGCCATTCGGTGTGGGCACTGTTCGAAGAAGCTGTAGGTGCAGAAGCCGTGGCCGAGATCGAAATATTGCCATGGCTCTCCAGCTGCCGCTGCTCCGCTGGTCACGGCGTCGCGGTCGACGAGGACTTCGATCGTGCGGACGTTGCGGGCAAAATATCCTGCGTCGCTGTAGGCCCTGGCCAGCGTGTTCGGCGTGATCCTGGCGTATCGCTGAGTGGCATCGGGGGTCCGGTGTCCGAGCCATTCCTGCAACTCGAACAGCGTCATCGGCTCTTTGGCGTTATAGAGCTGGCTGGCGATCGTGGACCGGGCGCGGTGGCTGGTGATGGTGCCGCGGACGTCGGCGTTCGGGATGGCAGCCCGGCGGCAGAGCATCGGGATGATCGTGTTGTTGATGTACTGCTTGGCGACTCGACGTGCCCGGTGGGCGAATAGAAAGTGCACGCGCTCACCGGTTTTCGGGTCGAGCACCGCTGGTTGGCGGGACCGCAGGGCCTGCCATGCCTCGATCGCCTGCCCTAACAAGGGGTCGACGGGTTTGGTGAACGCAGTGCCGGTCTTGTGGATGGGGATGTCCAGCAGGCAGACCGCGTCGCGGGCCAGAACCTCGGCGGAGTCACCGGGAATGGGCATCCCGTTGTGCTGCCAGCGAATACAACCCACCCGCAATCGCGCGATCTCATCGCTGCGCTGCCCGGCGAACAGCCAGGTCAGCGTGATGGCGCGGATCAATTCCATCGGGTAGGTGCGCCCGTCTGCGGTGGGCAGGTCGGCGGGTTCGATGCTGAGCCCGGCCCACAGCAGTTTGGCCCAGATGTCGTCGGCGATCACACGCGGGTCGGGTCCCAGCAGTGCCGTGACGCTGCGTGGAGTGCCCAGGGCCTGGACCGGATCGAATCGGCGAGGAATCCATTCCCATTCCTGGCAGTCGCGGAAGAAGGTGCGCGTCATGCCCAGATAGCCCGACTTCGTCTGCGGTGCAAGTGGTTGACCGAGACGGTTCTGGGATCGCATTCCGTCTGTCCATTGCGCGTAATCGCCGACCGCCATGCGGTCGACGGCCGCCACCCACGACGCGCAGAGCTGCCGGTTCCATTGCCCCGGTTCGACGATGTCGGGATGTTCGGCGGCCAGCCAGCGGCCAAGCTTGGCCAACACGCTGCGATAACCAGCACGGACCTTCGGGGTGAGCGTCGAAGTCGCGGCCCAGCGGTCGACCCATTGCGCCCAGGTGACGGCCGTGCCTTCGATCGTGACCGGCCCGTCGCCGTGTTTGGGTGCCGACGGCGGCTCGGCGTAGCCGAGCGCGGCGAGGGCGCGATGGATGCCGTAGAAATCCTTGGCGAGGTTCCCGGTCATTGCGGGATCGGCGCGGATGCGGACGAGAGCCTCGGTGGACAGGTCCTCCAGCAGCGGGCTGCGGTTGAGCAGCAGCATCTGGCAGATCACCAACGTGAGATGGTCGGCGCCGCGGTGATACCCCCACTCGGAGAGCACCTGACAGATCCGGCGAACTGCATCATCGACCAGGTCCGGGCCGAAGACTCGCCGGGCCAGCGCGAGGCGTTTGAAGCCCCCGAGCCGGTCGAAAGCAACGAAATCGCCCAGCAGATAGGCGTAGGCGATCACGAAAGGCCGTGCGTTGGGGCCGATCTGGCCCGGCCAGGCCCGCCGAAACGCGGACCCTTCGGTCTGGATCAGATCCGCCCAGTCCTGTGTCGACCACTGCCAGAACGCCCGTCCGAGCGTGCCGCAACGCACCAACACGATCCCGGCGGCATCGCGTGCGAACCGTCGTTGGTGGCGATCGTCGCGCGACCAGCGCAGCGCCGCACTGGCGTCTGCCAGCGGCCTCACCAGCCGCCCGATATCGGCCCAGGCGGCGGCGTCCAGAGTAGTTCCGCTGCAACGGAACTGGTCGAAATCTTCGGCGAACCTGCTGAGCCGCTCGATTTCCTCGGTGGTGAGCCGACCGTGACGCTGGTAGCGATCCGGATTAATCGGCCAAGGCCAGCCAGGAGCTGGGGTCGGCGTGGTGGCGGCCAGCGATGGCAGTGCGGTCACCGAGCCGCCGTTTCTGTCGACTGCTCGCTGACACGGGCCAGCATCTCCACACGCCAAGCGTGGATCTGGTCCATGCCCATGGCGAGCTTGTCGGCGAGATCCCGGCCGGACAGGTGGATGTAGGTGAGCGTCGACTCGGTGCTGCGGTGCCCAGCAAATCGGGCAATGGCATGTAACTCCCAACCCATCCGAGCCAGGTCGGTCAAACACAGATGCCGGGTCGTATGCGTGGAGAAGCGCGGCAGATCGGCAGCCAGGGCAATCCGACGAACGACCTTCGACCAAGTCCACAACGTCAACGGCTGCGCCAGATTCCGGCGGGACTCGGACAAGAACAGCGGACCACGAGCCCGGCTGATCGTCGCCCGGTGCGCCAGATATTCCGACAACAGCACTCCCGTCGGCGCCGAATACGGCACCACCCGCTCCAGCCGGTTCTTCGTCACCTCCGCGCGCACTCGCAGCGTGCGCCGGCCCGGATCGAGATCCTCGGTGCGCAGCGAGCACAGTTCCTCACGCCGCAACGCCGCGCCAGGGCGAGCATCACACGATTGCGGACCGGTTCCCCGGCGGCTACTTCCAGCAGCGCCAGCCACTGCTGTTCGGTCGGTATCCACGGCAATTTCGTCATCCGTGGGACCAACCCTCGCTGCTGACCGCCGCGACGGCCGCGCGGCGTATAGCGGCCCCGCCCAACGGGATTGGATTCCCGCAGCCCTTCCTCGATCAAGAAATCGTAGAACAGCCGAACCGGAACGATCCGCTGCTGAATCGTGGCATTGGCCAGACCCGACCCCGAATCGATCGACACGACATTCACGCCACGATGGCTGGGCCGCTCGGTCAGCTCACGCACGAACATGGCGACATGCGCCCGGCTCGCGACGACCGGATCGACACCGACTCGCTCACACACGAGCAGATACTCCGCGAGGCCGCGCGCGTAGGCGTCGATCGTCCGGGGCGCTCGCCCGAGATCCACCCACACCCGCAACCACTCGGCCGCCCGCGCGTGCCGACCCAACACCGGCCACTGATCCACCACCCTTGCACCGCTGTCGAATCCCATTGCCCTAGTTCGTGGTCAGAGCAGTGGGCGGATGTGTCCAGAGTCAGATTCCAAGTAACTGATAGGCAG
>NZ_JBEXLC010000295.1:0-3642 GCF_040609795.1 Nocardia sp. NPDC004604 | reverse complement strand
ACCGAACTGGTCCGCTCCTACGCCGATCTCCAGCTGGCGATGGCCGACCATATCGATGATCTGCGCGCCACCGGCACACCGTATCTGCCACCGCCCCAACTGATCACGGTCTACCGCCACTTCGAGCCGCGCATCCCCGGCCTCGGCGCCGCGATCACCGAAGCCGCGACGGCGCTCGCCGAATTCGGCAGGCTGAGTATCGAACACAACGATCTGCACCCCGGCAATGTCTTCACCGGTTCGGCCGCGGCCACCGGCATGCTGTTCGACTGGGGCGACGCGGTGCTCACCCACCCCTTCCTGTCCTGGCGGGTGCTGCGCGGCCCGCACCGCACCGAATACCTCGACCGGTGGCGGCGAACAGGCGCCGTCTCCGACACCGAGATCGCACTCGCCGACCGGTTGGCCCCGCTGGTCGCCCTGCATCCGTGGCGCGCCATCGACGCCTCGTCACCCCGCTTCGCCCGCTTCCTCCAGGGACTGTTGGACGATCTGCGGACAGGGTTTCGCTGACCACCGCGACCGACCTCGTAAGACCACGCTCCCCGGAGCGGGCAAGGGTCGATGACGCAGGAAGAGCCCCCGCGAAACAAATCGCTGAGACTCACGCAACGGCAAATAATGGCAGACTCGAAGCGAAGCCGACAATATCGACACGAGCAGAGGTACTGATGGCCCATCCCGGTTGGATTTCACGCAGCACGTTGGTGGTGGCGGGTGTTTTCGCCGCCGCGGCACTCACCGCCTGCGGAAGCGGCTCGAACCCGACGCCGACCGGCAGCTCGAGCTCGACCACCGGATCGGTGACGGCCAGCGCCGCGCCGGGCAAGACCACCGGCGCGGCCCCGACGACCTTGGAGATCTCCGATGCCTCGGCCACCCAGCTGTGCGACATGATCCGTCCCGAGCTGTCGAACTGGCGGGTGCAGGGGCCGACGCTCGGCCGGATCGGATACAACGCGCTGGTGCACGAATGGGCGCTGCGCAATGGTGGCATCAACGGCCATGTGCTCGCCGATAAGGCGATGATCGACCGGATCACCACCAAGAGCTGCGCCGATGTGCGCCAGCAGGCGCTGGAGGCGCTGGAACTGAACGATCTCGCTTCGGGACTCGCCTTCTGATGCGTACTTTCTACCCTCCGATCGAGCCCTACGACACCGGCATGCTCGACGTCGGCGCGGGCCAATCCGTGTACTGGGAGGTCAGCGGGAATCCGGACGGCAAACCGGTGGTATTCCTGCACGGCGGGCCCGGCGGCGGCACCGAACCGTTCCACCGGCAGTTCTTCGATCCGGCGGCCTACCGGATCGTGCTGCTCGATCAGCGCGGCTGCGGCCGGTCGACCCCGCACATCGCCGACGGGGCGAGTCTGGAGACCAACACCACCGCACATCTGGTCGCCGATATCGAGGCGCTGCGCACCCACCTCGGCATCGACCGCTGGCAGGTATTCGGCGGCTCCTGGGGTTCCACCCTCGCGCTCGCCTACGCGCAGCGGTATCCACAGCGGGTCACCGAGCTGGTGTTGCGCGGGATCTTTCTGTTGCGGCGCAAGGAAATCGACTGGTACTACAACGGCGCGGCGGGCAACATCTACCCGGACGAGTGGGAGAAGTTCCTGGCCCCGGTGCCCGAGGACGAGCGCGACGGCGATCTGGTGCAGGTGTATCACCGATTGCTGCACTCCCCCGATGAGCAGGTTGCGCTCGCGGCCGCGGTCGCCTGGTCCACCTGGGAGGGCGCGACGAGTTCGCTACTGCCGCAACCGGATCGGGTGCAGGACAGCGCCGAACCGCGGTTCGCACTGGCCTTCGCCAGGATCGAGAACCACTACTTCGTCAACGGCGGATTCCTCGACGAGGGGCAGCTGCTGCGCGATATCGGTACCATTGCACACATCCCGGCCGTCATCGTGCAGGGCCGCCACGACGTCGTGTGCCCGGCCACCAGTGCCTGGGAATTGCACCGCGCCTGGCCCGGTTCGGTACTGCACATCGTCGACGACGCCGGACATGCCGCCGCCGAACCCGGCATCACCCACCACCTCGTCGAGGCGACCGACGGATTCGCGAAAGTGAGCTGAGATATGCGGGTCACAGCCGGAGACGCCATCATCGCGGCGCTACGCGACGATGTCGACCGGCTGCTGGCCGCCGAACCGAAAGTCCGTGCCGACGCCTGGGATTCGGTACACCAGATGCGGGTCGCGACGCGCAGGCTGCGCAGCGTACTGCGCTCATATCGCAGCCTTTTCGAATCCGCGCCGATCGCCACCATGCAGGAGGAGCTGAAGTGGCTGGCGGGTCTGCTCGGCGTCGCCAGGGACGCCGAGGTGCGCGCGGATCGGTTCGCGGCACTGCTGGCCGCGCATGCGCCGCAGGATGAATTCGCCCGGCTGGCAACGGAGTCCAGGGCGGCCGAGGCCGCGGCGGGCGTGACCGTAGCGCGATCCGCCGGAGACGGATACGTCCCCGGCACCACCGAATACGTCCGAACCGAGCTGGTCGACGCCGAGAAGGCCCGATACGCCAGCGCGCACGCCGAAATCCTCACCGCCCTCGACGACAAGCGATACCACACACTGCGCGACGAACTTTCGACCTGGCGCACACATCCGCCCCTCGACCCACACCGGGCCGAGATCCCGGCCGCCGAGGTCTTCGAACGCATCCTGCGCAAGGACCGCAAGCGCCTACGGCGGCTGGTCTACGCCGAACCCACCGTCCCGGCCGACGAACGCATCGAACTGCTGCACGATATCCGCAAGAGCGCCAAACGCCTCCGCTACTGCTGCGAAGGCGCCGTCGACGTACTCGGTAGTGCCGCAAAGGATCTCGGCACCGAGGCAAAACGCCTGCAAACCGTACTCGGCGACCACCGTGACGCCGTCGATTCCCGCGACGCGATCCTGGCGCGCGCCACCGCAACCCACGCCACCGGGGTCAACGCGACGATCTATGAACTACTCGCCGACGCCGAGGAGATCGCCGCGGGCGAAGCCCTGGCCAAATATCCGGCCGCAGCGGCATTCGTTTCCGGGTGAGTCACTCGACTTTTCGGCACCCGGTCGGGTCCGAGGTCCGCTAGCAGTCCATGGTCGCGCGTTCGATACTCTTGCCGAACAAGCGGTGACAGGGAGTCAGCCCGCGACATGGTCAGGGCAGCCCTGGACCGGCGATACCGCGCCTAAGGGCGCCGTCCGCGTCGTTTGTCGAGTGCCGCCCCGATCAACTTCCGTGCAGCCTCGCCGGTCACGGACCCACCGGCCAGTGTATCGAACGCTCGGCTGTAGATCGCAACCTCTCGCGGTTGCGTAATCGTAAGCTCCGCTGTGATGCCTTCGACCGTGACCATACGCGAATCGAACATTACAAAGTTCGTCGTTTGCATCGGCGGGCCAGCTTGCGCCGGAATGATTCCAAGCTGAACCCGGGAAAGGCCGATCACGGCCATAAGTCGGTCTAGCTGCCCGATCATTACGGCATCGTTGCCGACCGTCGTATACAAAGCTTGCTCGGCAATCAGGATGTGAAAGCGCCGTTCATGACCGGTCCCCGATGACGGGACCACCCGGTCTTTGAGTCCGGGTTGTTTTCGATCCAGTTTCAGTTGATGTCGCAGGCCACGGGGTGGTGGGTG
>NZ_JBEXLC010000294.1:0-3651 GCF_040609795.1 Nocardia sp. NPDC004604 | reverse complement strand
CCCCCGCAAACGCCACGGCTTCCGCACCCCCGCCCACATCCTCGATGACATACTCACCCAATCAACCACTGTTGCATCGACCACGTGAATCCGCCCGCCTGGGCGACCACCATTCGACTGCATTCGACCGCCCGCTGGACAGAGGGGGCGATAGGCGGGGGCTATGTGGGCGCGGCGTTAGGCCGGTGGCGCGCTGATCCAGCCGCCCATTGCGACGGTGCGGAAATGTGTTGTCATGCGGTGGTTTTCGTCGATCACGTGCAGGGCGAGGGCTGGATCCGGCGCGTAGTCCATGACGCGGTCGGGCAGTTCGAGCTCCCACTCGCCGCCCAGCACCGATGCGGTGCTCGGCGCGACCAGCAGCGGGCGGCCCGCGAAGGTGGTGACGGCCGCGGAATGCGCGTGTCCGGTGAGCACGCCGACAATGCGTTCGTCGGCGGCGACGACCTCGGCGAATTTCTCCGGATCGGCCAGCGAGATCGTATCGATCACCGGGCTGAACAGATGGGCGGGCGGATGGTGCAGTGCGAGCAGAATGGGCGCGTCGGCGGGCGCCGCCGCCAGTACGCCGCGCAGCCAGTCGTAGGTCTGCTCGGTCAGTCGGCCGCCGGATTCGCCGGGAATGCTCGAATCCAGTAGGGCCACGGTCAGATTGCCGACCCGGTGCGCGTGGTTGATCGGCGCGGTCGAGGCGGGTTCGCCGAGCAGCGTCTCGCGGAAGGCGGCGCGGTCGTCGTGATTGCCGGGCAGCGCGTAGACCGGGATATCGGCATCGAGCGCCATGCGGGCCTCGGCGTACTGGTCGGATTTGCCGGAATCGGTGATGTCACCGGTCACCAGGATGGCATCGGGCCTGCGGCGCAGATCGGCGAGAAAGGCCATCACCCGCTCGGCGCGTTCGGCGTTGCGGGCACCTAGATCGAAATGGGTATCGCTGATCTGGGCCACCAGGATCATCGGCGTTCGCTTTCTCTGGGGTATCGCTCCATTGCGTCAGAGTGTGCCGGCCTCGCGTACGCGGCACCCCATCAGGCTAGATGACCTGCGGGTTCCGCGTCGCCATGAGGCTGACCACGGGTAGAAAGCCGGAGGGTCGGTAGTGGCGGCCCGCACAGCGATACCGGTGGGTTTCGGATGTCAGCCCTGCTGCGCGATGATCGACGCCCACAGCGTTTGCATCGACCGCAGGAAGGCCTTGCGTTCGGCGGCGGGCAGTGGAGACAGCAGCCGGTCCTCCTGCTCCTGGATATCGCGCTGCGCACGATCGCGAGTGGTTCGGCCGGTCGGGGTGAGCGATACCAGCCGCGCGCGCCGATCGGCCGGATCCGGAGCACGTCGGATGAGGTCGCGCTGCTGGAGTTCGTCGAGCACGCCGATGATGCGGGTCTTATCCGCGCGGATCTTCTTGGCCAGTGCGGCCTGGGTGTAGACGGGTTCGTCGCCGAGGTCGAGCAGGACAACATAGCCCCACATAGTCAGTCCGTGTCGCTCGAGTATCGGCAGCTCCGCGGCGGCGAGGGCGCGGCCGAGCGGCACGAGCATCGCGGCGAGATCGGGGCGCTGCACTTCCGGCATGAGTAGAAAATACTGCTTGGCAAGTCATAAGCATGAGCTTACGATAAGCTCTAGCTTACTAATTTGGACATATCGAGAGGACTGAAATGACCACCGATTCCGAAACCAGTGCGGTAGCCGCCGAACTGCGCACCCTCAATGAGCTGGGGGCGAAGGTCGATCTCATCGCACTCAACGCGCAGGCCGTGCGCACAAGCATCGATGTGGTTTCCCATGTCACGGCCGCCGATCTGGCCAAGCCGACGCCCTGCGCGGGCTGGACGCTGCACGGGCTGCTGGCGCACATGATCACCCAGCACTACGGTTTCGCGGCCGCCTCACGCGGCGAAGGTGACCTGTCGCTGTGGCGGCTGCGTCCGCTCAGCGAGGACCCGGTCGCGGACTACCGTGCCGCCGCCGAACATGTGCTGGCGTCCTTCGCCGAGGACGGTGTGCTCGAGCGGACCTTCCCGTTACCGGAATTCACCCGGGCCTTCGAATTCTCCGGAGCCGAAGCGGTCAGCTTCCACTTCATCGACTACGTCGTGCACTCCTGGGATGTCGCCCGAACCCTCGGTCGGACAGTGAGTTTCGATGACGACCTGCTCGCCGCCGCATCACCGGTGGCCGAGGTCGTCCCAGGCGGCAATGCTCGGTTGGCGCCCGGCGCCGCGTTCGGCCCGGTGATCGCCTGGTCCGGTGACTCCACCCTCGACGACATCGTCGCCATCCTCGGCCGGTCCCCGAACTGGCCCGCATAGGGCTGTGCGCCCGCGGATCCGGCGGTCGCCCGCGCCGATCAGCCTGCCGCGCACGGGATCGCCCGGTAGTCCGTGTGCGGCGCGGGAAAGTGTGCAGCGCACGGAATCGTCGGGTAGTCCGTGTGCGGCGCGGGAAAGTGTGCCGCGCACGGAATCGTCGGGTAGTCCGTGTGCGGCGCGGGAAAGTGTGCAGCGCACGGGAATTGCCTGGTCGTTGTGGGTTCGACTGGCGAAGAGGTTTGTAGTACAGGTGAATTGGGCGGTCATTTCGCGCGGCGTGCGAAGGTGCGTGGTGTGCACACCGGAATCGCCCAGTCGCGCCGCGCGGGAGGTTGTAATCCACCGGCATTGCGTGGTGATTTGGTGCGCGGCGCACGAAAAGGTTTGCAGCGCTTGACTATTCGATGGTGTGCAGCAGGTTGTCGGCGTGCTGGAGGACCGCTTCGGTATCAGGAGCGGGCTGGATAGGCTGCCAGAAGTCGGGATTCGGCGTCGCTCGCACGGTGAGTTCCGGGGGCGTGCGCCACGGTGCGGCCAGGCCGAGCTGCCAGGAGTGCAGGTAGGTCCGGTCGTACTGCCCGGACTTGTCGAACAGTGGGTCGCCGAGGATCGGATGTCCGATCCAGGCCAGGTGCACCCGGATCTGGTGGCGGCGGCCGGTAATCGGGCGCACCGCGAGCAGGGTGTGTTCGTCGGTGCGCAGGACCGTCGCGAACCGGGTGACCGATGGATAGTTCTTGGTGGCCAATAGGTCGGCATCATCGACGAACCAGCGGCCCGCCTGCTCGCGAATGCGCTCGCGGGGCGCGGCGATGCGCACCCGGTTCTTGCGCCCGACACTGAGCGGCAGTTCGATGACGCCGCGATCGGGCAGTCCGGTCGACTCGACGATCGCCAGATACGCCTTCTCGGCCGTCTGCTTGTTGAACTGCCTGGTCAGCTGCCCGTGCGCGGTCAGCTCCTTGGCCAGCAGCACAAGTCCAGAGGTCACCTTGTCGATCCGGTGCACCGGATACAGTGTTTCCCCGGCCGCGGCCGCCGCCTCGACGATATCGCTGTCGTGCCGCTCACCGGTCACCGAAATCCCGGCGGGCTTGTTCAATGCGAGCACCGCGGCGTCCTCGGCAATGACGCAGTTCGCGCGCAGTTCGGCCCACTCGAAATCCACCGGACGAGTTTAGGGCGTGGTCCAGACACCCATCCCAGCCACCAGGGAGCGAGTCTTACGAGCGACGTTCGCGGCCCGTCTCGCGTCCGAGTAGTCGAAGCGCATGCGCCGCAGGCGCGAGTCTCGACTGCTCGGACGCGAGGCCCACCCGTCGCCCGACCACCACCC
>NZ_JBEXLC010000293.1:0-3656 GCF_040609795.1 Nocardia sp. NPDC004604 | reverse complement strand
GGTCGATCCATTCGGCGAATACTGGTGAGGTGTCGAGTAGGTCTGCTCCCATGCCTGCCCATTGCGATCCTTGGCCGGGGAACACGAACACGACCTTGCCCGCCGCTGCCGCAACACCTTCGACGACGGAGTCCGTCGGCGTGCCGTGCGCAAGGGCGGCCAGTCCGGCCATCAGCTCGTCGCCGGTGCCGACGACGACGGCGCGATGTTCCAGTGCCGCGCGGGTGGTGGCCAGCGAGTAGCCGACATCGGCCGGGTTCGCGTCGGCGCGCGTGCTCAGGCGTCGGGCCTGATCACGCAGCGCCGCAGGGCTTTTCGCCGACAACACCCACGGAATGACAATGCGGTCCGGCGTGCCGGTTTCGGGTTCGTCGGCGGCGGGTGGCTGTTCGAGGATGATGTGCGCATTGGTGCCGCTCACGCCGAACGACGACACCGCGGCCCGCCGGGGCCGCTCGTGCTCGGGCCACGGCCGGTTGTCGGCGAGGAGGCTGATATTGCCCGCGTCCCAGTCGACTTCGGGCGTGGGCTCCTCGATGTGCAGGGTGCGGGGGAGTACGCCGTGGCGCATGGCGAGGATCATTTTGATGATCGCCGCCGCGCCTGCCGCGGCTTGGGTGTGTCCGATATTGGATTTCACCGATCCCAGCCACAGCGGCTCGTCGCGGTCCTGCCCATAGGTGGCCAGCAGTGCCTGGGCCTCGATGGGATCGCCGAGCCGGGTTCCGGTGCCGTGGGCTTCGACGGTGTCCACGTCTGCGGGCGTGAGTCCGGCGTTGGCCAGGGCTTGGCGGATAACCCGTTGCTGCGAAGGACCATTGGGTGCGGTGAGTCCATTGGACGCGCCGTCCTGGTTGACCGCCGATCCGCGCAGCACCGCCAGGACCGGGTGCCCCTGGCGGCGGGCCGCTGACAGCCGCTCGACGAACAGCAGACCGACACCCTCCGCGGAACCGAACCCGTCCGCGTCACGGGAGAACGCCTTGCACCGACCGTCCGACGAAAGCCCCTGCTGCCGACTGAATTCGGTGAACATGTGCGGCGTCGCCATCAGCGCGACACCGCCCGCCAACGCGGCCGAGCACTCACCGCGCCGCACCGCCGCCGCCGCGAGATGCAGGGCGACCAGCGACGACGAGCACGCCGTATCGATCGTGACCGCTGGACCCTCCAGCCCGAAGGTGTAGGCGATGCGGCCCGAGGCGACGCTCGCGGTCGCGCCCGTCAGCAGATAGCCCGCCAGCTCCTCCGGTGGTTCGGCCACCCTAGAGTGGTAATCCTGGTAGGTCAGACCGACGAAGACGCCGATCTTGTTGCCACGCAACGACATCGGATCGATACGCGCGCGTTCGAAGGTCTCCCAGGAGGTTTCCAGCAGTAGTCGCTGCTGCGGGTCCATCGCCAGCGCCTCGCGCGGCGAGATACCGAACGGCGCGGCATCGAAATTCGCCGCGTCGTACAGAAATCCGCCGCGGCCGGTCACCGAGCTGCCCGGCCCGTCCGCGGATCCCAGCAGCCGCCGCAGATCCCAGCCGCGGTCGGCCGGGAAGTCCCCGATGGCGTCGCCGCCGTCGACGACCAACTGCCACAAATCCTCCGGCGAGTCGACCCCGCCCGGATAGCGGCACGCCATCGCGACAATCACCACCGGATCGTCGTCGCGCGCCGCCACGGGTGCGCGGGCCGGTTCGGTGTTGTCCGCGCCGACCAGCTGGGACTCGAGGTGCCTGGCCACGGCGGCCGCGGTCGGATGGTCGAACACCAGACTCGACGGCAACCGGACACCCGCCGCCACACCGAGCCGATTGCGCAGTTCCACCCCGGTGAGCGAGTCGAAACCCAGCTCGTGGAAATGCTTTTCGACATCGACGCGCAGCGCGTCGGCGTAGCCGAGCACGGCGGCGACCTGGGCGCGCACCACCTCGAGCACCGCCGCCGACCGCTGTGGCCCGGACAGCGCCCGCACCCGGACGGCGAGTCGCGACGTCGGCTCGTCGGCACTGTCGTCCAGCCCCGTCGTGACCCGGGCGTGAACCTCGGGCAGGTCCTCGATGAACGGGCGCCGCCGAGCCTCGCTGTAGGCGAGATGGAAACGGTCCCACCGGATATCGGCCACCATGATGCTCGCGCGGTCCGCGTCGGCGTCGGCCGTGAGCACGGTCAGGGCCCGGTCGGGATCGAGGGGCGGCACGCCGTGGCGCAACAGCCGATCCGCCACCCCATCCAGTGCGGCCATGCCGTCGCCCGCCCACGGACCCCAGGCGTAGGAGGTGGCGGGCAGGCCGCGGGCGCGCCGATACTCGGCGAGCGCGTCCAGATAGGCGTTGCCGGGCGCGTAGCCACCCTGACCCGGAATGCCGAGTACTCCGGAAATCGAAGAGAACAGAACGAATTCGTCCAGCTCGAGCTCCGCGGTGAGTTCGTGCAGATGCCACGCGCCCGCCGCCTTGACCCGCAGCACCCGATCGAGCTGGTCGACGCTCAGGGCATCCACCACCGCGTCGTCGAGCAGGCCTGCCGCATGGAACACCGAGGTCACCGGGAACCGGGCCAGCAACTGCGCCACCGCCGCCTGGTCACTCACGTCGCACGCCACGAGGTCGACCTCTGGTCCGAAGGCACGCAATTCCTCGGCGAGTCCCTCCGCACCCGGTGCTTGCGGCCCGCGCCGCCCCACCAGCACGAGGTGCTCGACGCCCGTCTGCGCGAGCCGCCGGGCAACCTGCACGCCGAGCGCTCCGGTGCCCCCGGTGATCAGCACCGTGCCGCGAGCTCGATGACATTCGGACGCAAAGGTTTTCGCCGAGGCATGCACCAATCGGCGTGCGAACGTGCCGGATTCGCGGATCGCGATCTGGTCCTCGGTGTGCTGGGACAGTACGGCAAGCAGCCGCCGGACCGCATGATCGTCGGGCGCGTCGGGGAGATCGATGAGCCCGCCCCAGCGTTCGGCTTGTTCCAGCGCTACCACCCGGCCGAGACCCCACACCAGGCTCTGTGCGGGATCGCGCAGGGCATCGGCCCGATTGACCGCGACCGCGCCCGCGGTGAGGATCCATACCGGAACCTGCAGATCGGCATCGGCGAGGGCATGGATCAGCGTGAGGGTTGCCGCGGTGCCCGTCGGGATGGCCCGGTCGTCCTGGTTCGGCGCGTCTCCGGCCGCCAGCAGCGACAGGACCGCGTCCACCTCTGGCGGCAGGCGCTCGGCCAGCATGCCGCGCTCCTCGGTACCGAGCCGAAGCTCGACCACCTCGGCGCCCGCCGCACGCAGGCCGTCCCGCGCCGCCTGGGCCCACGCGAGCTCGTTTGCACTGTCCGGCGTGACGACCAGCCACCGTCCGGCCGGTGCGCCGCTGCCGATCGTGGTCGACGGCGTCCATTCGACCGCGTAGCGCAGGGCGTCGAGTTGTTCACTCGCGCGCTGGGTTTCGTGCCAGCGGGCCAGCACGGGCGCCGCCTGGGTGAGCCAGTCGGGCCGCTCCTCGCCCAGCCCGAGCACCGAGGCGACCGCGTCGGTGTCACCGGACGTCACCGCCGCCCAGAACTTGCCGTCGTCAGCACTCGGTGCCGTGGGCCCGGCTGGTGTGTCGAGCCAGTAGCGGGTGCGTTGGAAGGGGTAGGTGGGCAACGCGATTCGCCGCGCGTTCGGATAT
>NZ_JBEXLC010000292.1:0-3747 GCF_040609795.1 Nocardia sp. NPDC004604 | reverse complement strand
ATTAGCAAAAGACATAGGATATCCTTTAGTATTAAAAGCCGCAAGTGGTGGTGGCGGTAAAGGTATTCGAATTGTTAAGGAAGAAAATCAACTTGTGGCCGCAGGTCCGGCGGCCGCGGAACGGTTTGGACTATTGGGGGGTCCGCAAGTAGTGCACCTCGGCTCCACTGACGCACTGGTCGCCGCGGTTAACCGGGTCCGTAGTCGGCGTCTTGGGTGAGGTCATCCTAGGGTTCGATACCTGGATCGGGTGGGGAGCGGCGACGATCGCTTGGTCGGCCAGCGCCGGAGGTTGTCCACCACGGGGGTCGCCTTCGCCTATGCCTCAGTCGAACTCGTCGGAAAGGCGGCCGGTGGGGCCGAGAATCCGGAGAAGGTCATGCTCTGCGTGATCAACTCGGTCATCGCCCGGATCGCGCTGTTCTACGTGGGGTCGTTGGTGTTGCTGTCGCTGCCGTACACCGCATTCAAAGGCAGGAACCGTTCGTGACCTTCTTCGACCGCCACCGAGACCGGCTGGGACCCCTCGGCAGCCGGCGATCCCGGCTGCCGAGCGGGGCGGCGTGTAACCCATTGGTTGTGCCACATTTTGATGGTATATTACGTCAATCGACGGCAGATTGATTCTTGTGCCGCACTAGCACTGCGAAGGACGCCTCATGAGCTACCGCACCGAAGACGACTTGTTGGGTGAGATGAAGATCCCGGCTGATGCTTATTGGGGGATCCATACTGCCCGGGCCAGGGAGAATTTCCCGATTACCGGTACCGTGATCGGCGCGTTCCCGCAGTTGATCGTGGCGTTGGCTGCGGTGAAGGAGGCGGCGGCACGGGCGAATGCCGAGTTGGGCCTGCTGGCGTCGGATGTGGCGGAGGTGATCATCGCCGCGTGTGTCGATATTCGTTCCGGTGGGCTGCATGACCAGTTCGTCGTTGATGTGTTGCAGGGTGGTGCGGGTACCTCGACGAATATGAACGCCAATGAGGTGATTGCTAATCGTGCTCTGGAACTGTTGGGTTGCGACAAGGGTGATTACTCTCGTATCCACCCGAACGAGCATGTCAATCTCGGGCAGTCCACCAATGATGCTTATCCGAGTGCGGTGCGGTTGGCCACCATTTACGCGCTCGGGGGGTTGTCGGAGGCGATGGAGGTTCTGCGCGCCGAGTACCAGTGCAAGGCAACGGAGTTCGGTGGTTTGCTGAAGATGGGTCGTACCCAGCTGCAGGATGCGGTGCCGATGACCTTGGGGCAGGAGTTCGGTACGTACGCGGTCATGCTCGGTGAGGACCGGCAGCGTCTGGATGAGGCGGCTACCCTGTTGCATGAGATCAACCTCGGTGCTACCGCCATCGGTACCGGCCTGAACGCGGCACCTGGTTATGCGGAGGCTGCCTGTCGGCATTTGCGGGAGATCACTGGTCTGCCGGTGCAGACTTCTGTGGATCTGGTGGAGGCTACGCAGGACTGCGGGGCCTTTGTGCATCTGTCTGGTGTGCTCAAGCGGATCGCGGTGAAATTGTCCAAGGGTTGCAATGATCTTCGGTTGCTGTCGTCGGGGCCGCGGGCTGGGTTCAACGAGATCAATCTGCCGCCGGTGCAGGCGGGGTCGTCGATTATGCCCGGCAAGATCAACCCGGTGATTCCGGAGGTGGTCAACCAGATCGCGTTCCGGGTGATCGGTAACGATCTCACCGTCACGATGGCTGCGGAGGCGGGTCAGTTGCAGCTCAATGCTTTCGAGCCGGTCATCGTGGCTTCGCTTGCCGAGAGCATCACCCAGCTGCGTTCGGGTTGTCTGGTGCTGGCGCGTCGGTGCATCGCGGGGATCACCGCCAACCCGGAGGTTATGCGTGGGTATGTCGACAATTCGATCGGGCTGGTGACCGCGCTCAACCCCGTCATCGGCTACCACGCCGCGACCCGAATCGCGAAGCAGGCGTTGGTATCCGGCCGCGGCGTCGCCGAACTCGTACTCGAACAAGGGCTACTGCCGGCCGAGGAACTCGAGCGGCTACTACGGCCGGAAACCATCGCACACCCACGCGTGCTCGTGGCCGACTAGGTAAAGATTGCCGAGTCCTGGAGCTGCTTCGTGAAGGCTGAGGCGAATGGTAGGAGACCGACAATAGCTGGGCTGGCACATTCGAATCGGTGCGCCAGGAGATCGCATTGGATCCTCGTGTCTTCGCGCCCACTGCGCGGTTCTGGGCTCGCGGACTTTGCCTGCCCGTGTGTGTGCGACTCTCGGGCGGCTACACGATGATTTGCTGGGATCGCCACGATGGCACGATCATCGGGTATTTCAGTCCTCGTCAGGTCCGATGGCTGCGCGAGCATGTCGGTGCCGTGCACAGGGCATTACAGATCGACTTGGATCTGTGAGAGATCCGGGGCGGTCTGGACGCCACCCGCGACACGGTGCCGTTCCTCGAGGACCGTTGGCGGCCGGCGCAGGACCTGGGGACCCCCGTGGCATGGCGTCCTGCGGATCTCCCGCGTGGACCGGAGAAACTCGGTCTGCAATTCGCACGACGCCGCGCGGCCGATGCCGCCCTGGTCCTGGATGCCCTTCCTGGGAAACGTTTGTCCAGAAAGGCGGCCAATAGCACACAGACCATCGGTGGCAATGGGTATCGGCCGAAGCGGGCGCGTTGGACGCGGTCGCGAAATGCCGTGAAACGTGCTGGCAGAAGGACTGGATAATCGATTTGGACGTCAGCAAATTCTTCGATTCTGTTGACCACGAACTGATGGTCAAGGCCGTGCTTGCCAACACGACTAATGAGCAGCAGTCGCCGGCCTCCACGCGATCCGTGGACAGAGACGTCGGCGACGACGGGGTTCTCCAGGTTCCCTGGACAGTCGCACTGAGGCCGCGCATTTTCTCACCCTGACCGCATGCCGTGCCGACAGCCTGGGGTCACTGGATTGAAAGGGTCTGTGGCTTCCCAGTGTGAACAGTTCGGGGTCAAGGAGTGTACTTATGGCGTCACACTTTGAGGAAGCCTGGCAGGTTCAAGACCCTCGGGTGTTGATTGATTCGGCTGTGCTCGATCAAATACGACCGCGTGTCAGGGCGTTGGGACGCTCCGGTCAGAAATGAACGAGAATCCGGCCCTCGTTTCCCGGATCAGCCTCGACGCGCCGGTAGAACTTTTTCAAGCTTGGCTGGGCGAGCTTCGCGAGAACACGGCGCTTCAGGGTTCCGGAGCCTTTGCCTGGAATTATCTCCAACAAGCCGACCTTCTGCGCAACCGCACGGAAGATCGCGCTACGTACCGCATTGTCGATGTCGCGATCACTCCGGAAAACCGGGTGAAGATCAACTGTCAGCGTCACGGCCACATTCAACTCCTGAAATCCTGAGTAAGACACGCGATCTCATCGTTACATACCGCCCGCTCATAGTGCCATCTCGGATGGCAGATCCAGGTGATCTCAACGTTGGGAGGGGTCTTTACGAGACGATGGATGAACTCGATGACGCGGTGCGTCGGCGGCTGTATCGGATGCGTGATCTCGGGGACGATATGGCCGCGATCCGGGTCCGGGAGACTTCGCCCGACGGTGCGGTGACGGTGGAGGTCGACGGGAACGGCAAGTTACTCGATCTCGAATTTTCCGAGGCGATTTCGAGGCTTGCGCCGCCGGACTTCGAGAAGACGTTGGTGGATACGGCGATGGCGGCGGCGCGCCAGGCGTTCGCGCAGCGCGGTGAGTTGATCGAGGCCTTCAACGAGGAA
>NZ_JBEXLC010000291.1:0-3815 GCF_040609795.1 Nocardia sp. NPDC004604 | reverse complement strand
AGCAGATCCAGAAGGCGGTGGACTGCTACAACGCGGGCGCGCAGGTGCTGCATGTCCACGTGCGCGAGGCCGATGGCCACGGCTCGAAGCGATTGGAGCTGTTCAACGAGATGCTCGCCCGGCTCCGCGAAGCGGTGCCGGAGATGATCCTGCAGGTCGGCGGATCGATCTCGTTCGCGCCGCCAGAAGGCGCCGACAAAGCGAAATGGCTGGACTACGACACCCGCCATATGTTGGCCGATCTCGATCCCGCACCGGATCAGGTCACCATCGCCATCAACACCAGCCAGATGAACGTCACCGAGCTGCTGACCGATGACGACATCGCGGGCACGTCGATCCAGAACCCCGTGCTGTACAAGGCATACCGCGACATGGTGGTCGAAGCCGGTCCGGAGTTCTACATCGAGCATCTGCGCCGCCTGACCGCTGCCGGCATCCAACCGCACTTCATGCTCGGCAGTCTGACTCAGCTGGAAACGGTGGAACGTTTGATCCGCCGTGGCCACTACACCGGTCCGCTGGTGCTGAACTACGTCGCCATCGGCGGCGGTTCGGCGGGGCTGCACCCGGCGGATCTGATCGAGTTCATTCGCCGGACGCCGGACGGTGCGGTGCTGACGATCGAGACGATCATGCGCAATGTGACGCCGATGTGCACGATCGCGATGGCGCTGGGCCAGCACGTGCGGGTCGGTATCGAGGACAACCTGTGGGGCCGCAAGGGCGAACGACGCACCTCGGTGCAGCAGGTCGAGCAGATGGTCCGCATCGCCAACGAGCTGGGCCGCGACGTGGCTTCCTGCAAGGAGGCGCGCGACATCTACCTCTTCGACGAGGTCTACTCCGGCACCGACGAGGCGCTGGCCAAGATCGGGTTCCCGCCCAACCGGCAGCCCGGCCAAGTGGGATTCCTGCACCACGCTTGATCCTTCGCAGGGCAGTGCGCCGACGGTAGCTCAGCGACCGCGGCGCGCTGCCCGCGCTCGTTTTTCATCATTTTCCGGCACCGGTCCCTGCGGGCCCGGTCTTCTAGTTTCACCAGGCTCGAGGATGCGCCATGGATATTCCCACCACTCCCGCCGCCCCTGCGGCGATCACACCCGCGACCCCGAGCGCACGTTCTCGGATCTTTCCGTGGATCGTATTCGGGTTGACCTTCGGGTTGATGTTGTCGGACTACATGTCCCGCCAGGTGCTGGCGGCGGTATTTCCACTGTTGAAATCCGAGTGGGGCCTGTCGGATTCGCAGCTGGGCTCGTTGACCAGCATCGTCGCGTTGATGGTGGGGCTGTTGGCGTTTCCGCTGTCGCTGGTTGCCGACCGCTGGGGCCGTGTGCGCAGCTTGCTGGTCATGGCGACCGTCTGGAGCGCCGCCACTCTGCTGTGCGGGCTGGCCACCGGCTACGGCCAGATGCTCGGTGCACGGTTTCTGGTCGGGGTCGGTGAAGCCGCATACGGCAGCGTCGGGGCCGCAGTGATGCTGTCCGTGTTCGCACCTCGGTTGCGGGCCTCGTTAAGCGGAGCGTTCCTTGCCGGAAGTTCTTTCGGGTCGGTCCTGGGTGTCGCGCTCGGCGGCATCGTCGCCGCACATATCGGCTGGCGATGGACCTTCGTGGTCGTGGCCGTGGTGGGCCTGCTGCTGGTTGCCGCGTTCCGGATGCTGATCACCGAATCCGCCCTGAGCCGTCATCAGGTCGCGGAGGTGCCCGCGCCGGATTCGCCTCCGGCCCCGCACAACACCTCGCGGGCGCCGTTGTCGAGCCTGTTCTCGTCGGTGTCGCTGTGGTGCGCCTACCTCGGTGGCGGCCTGCAACTGTTCGTCGGGGGTGTGCTGCTGGCGTGGTTGCCCAGCTTCTTCAACCGGTCCTATTCGATGCCCCCGGGCCGCGCCGGCCTTGTGGCCTCGGCATATGTGCTGCTCGCCGGAATCGGAATGATCGTGTGCGGCATCATCACCGACCGGATCGGTCGCACCGATCCGGTGCGTCAGTGGAGCAGCGCACTGGTCTACTGCACGATCTCACTGATCCTGTTGACCATCGCGTTCGGGCTCGGCACCGGCCCTGCCCAACTGATCGTGCTCGCGCTGGGGGCACTGACCGCCTCCGGCGCGAGCGGCGCCACGTTCTCGATGGTGGCCAGCCTCACCCATCGCAGCGTGCGTGCCACCGCGTTCGCAACGGTTACCTTGGCCAACAACGTCTTGGGGCTCGCACTCGGCCCGCTCGTGGTCGGCTTCCTCGCCGACCGCTACGGGCTGGCCAACGCCCTGCGACTGGTCCCGTTGGCTTATCTCGGCGCCATCATCGCCCTGGCCCTCGGCCGGCGCGCCTACCCGGCCGGGCTACGCCGCATGGCCGCCCTCGACGCCCGGCCATCGGCCGCGTAACCGCATCGTCTTTGACCTCACCGTCATTGCCCGGCCCGACCGCCACATCACCCGCCACCAACCCATGAGGTGCCGCCGTGCTCAATTTGTCCACCCTGCTGGAAAGTTCAGCCCATCGTTACCCGCACCGCGACGCCGTCGTCGCGGGAGATCAGAGATTGACCTACAAACATGTCGACGCCGCCGCGAACCAGGTCGCCCACCTGCTGGTCGAGCACGGCATCGAACCGGGCGACAAAGTCGCGTTGTCGTGCCCGAATTTGGCGTGGTTTCCGATCATTTACTACGGCATCGTCAAGGCAGGCGCGGTCGTGGTCCCGCTGAACATTCTGCTCAAGGACCGCGAAATCGCTTACCACCTCGACGATTCCGATGCCAAAGCCTATTTCTGCTACCAGGGCACCCCCGAGCTGCCGATCGGCGACTACGGTCGCGCCGGTTTCGAGGCTTCGAGCTGCCGTCACTTGTTCGTCATCGACTCACCCGCCCCACAGGCCGGCGATCCGATCGGTGAATTTGCCACCGCCGTGCGGGCGCAGCCCACCGAGTTCGCCACTTGCTTTCGTGAAGCCGTCGATACCGCGGTCATCCTCTACACCTCCGGTACCACCGGCACACCCAAGGGGGCCGAGCTGACCCACGCGAATCTGCTGCTCAACGCGCTCACCACCAACCGACTGTTCGACGACAATGCTGCTCGACACGACCGGCATCTGGTGGTGCTGCCGCTGTTTCATTCCTTCGGGCAGACGGGGAGCATGAACGCCGGGTTCTCCGTCGCCGCAACCCTGGTCCTGCAGCCTCGTTTCGATGCCGTCACCGCGCTGACGTTGATGCAGACCGAACAGATCACCGTGTTCGCCGGTGTGCCGACTATGTACTGGGGGCTGCTGCAGGCCGTCGACGAGAGCGTCGACCTTCGAGGCATCACCGAACGTCTGCGACTGGCCCTCTCCGGCGGCGCCGCCCTGCCTGTGGAGATCCTGACCCGTTTCCGGCAGCGGTTCGGTGTGGACATCGCCGAAGGCTATGGGTTGTCGGAAACCTCACCGCTGGCCTTGTTCGCCGACCTCGATCACGAGCCGCGCCCGGGGTCGATCGGCCTACCGGTCTGGGGTGTGGAGGTCCGCCTGATCGATGACGAATGGAACACCGTCACCGGGTCCGACATCGTCGGTGAGATCGCCATCCGTGGCCACAATGTCATGAAGGGTTATCACAACAGGCCCGATGCCACCGCCGAGGTCATGTGCGAGGGCTGGTTTCGTACCGGTGACCTGGCCCAGCGCGATACCGATGGCTATTACTACATCGTCGACCGCGTCAAGGACATGATCGTGCGCGGTGGTCTCAACGTCTATCCGCGTGAAATCGAAGAAATCCTCATGACCCATGAGGCGGTCTCGCTCGCCGCTGTGGTCGG
>NZ_JBEXLC010000290.1:0-3823 GCF_040609795.1 Nocardia sp. NPDC004604 | reverse complement strand
GCCGAGCAGCGCGTTGCCGCCGTAGCCCGAGCCGTAGCTCCAGATGGTGCGAGTCTCCGGGAAATGCGCGATGTACTTTGTCTTATCGCACGGCCACGACACATCCTGCTGGCCGGGGCTCAGCGGCACGCCCACCGAATGCAGGCACTGCACGAATTCTGTATCGCTGGTGAGCTTGTTCCACACCGGTGCACCGGAGCGAGTCATGATCTGCATCGATACCGCGACATACGCCGAATCGGTGATCTGCACACCATATTTCGGCTCCGCCGCATCCAAAGGCCCCATGCAGAACGCGATCACATACATGGTCCGCCCCGACATCGCGCCACGGAAGTGCTCGGTCATCACCGTGCGCATATCGACCGGGTCCACCCAGTTGTTCGTCGGGCCCGCGTCCGAGGGCTCCTGCGAGCAGATGAACGTCCGGTCCTCCACCCGCGCCACATCCTCCGGATCCGATACGCACCAGAACGAATTCGGTTTCCCTTCGAGCGGGACGAAGGTGCCCTTCTCGACCAGCTCCGCGGTCAACCGATCCCACTCCTTGCGCGAGCCGTCACACCAGACAACGCGATCCGGCGCGGTCAGCTCGGCCACTTCACCGACCCAGGCGGTGATACCCGGATGATCGGTCGGGGCCGCCGGAACCAACATAGACGCGAAGCGATCGGTCACAGGTCTTCTCCTTACGAAACTGGCTAGGTGTCTAGTTTAGAAATCATGCAATCAGTTGCCAGAGGCATGACGGGTGATCATGCCCACTGCTCAGCCCGCGCGCCGACCCACCGCGAGCGGTTCCGCGCCGGATTCCTCGTCCTCCAGCAACTCGGCCTGCCCGGCCACCACGCCGGTCAGGATGGCGCGTGCGGTGACCAGCAGTTCGGCGATGCGCGGTGAGGTCGGAGCGTAGGTCACCGACAAACCTTCACGGCACCCCGTCACCAAACCCGCCCGGCGCAGGATCGACAGCTGCTGCGACAGGTTCGCAGGCTCCACCCCCACCTCGGCCAGGATCTCCGACACCGCGTACTCACGTTCGCTCAACAGCTCCAACACCCGAATACGCACGGGATGACCGAGCGTCTTGAAGAACTCGGCCTTCATCCGATAGAGCGGCGTACTCGATCCCGGCACGTGGTGAACCATCCTCCTGGGGTGTTGGGGCATCGGCTCGAACAACCGATATCCTGGTTGCGAACTTTAGCAAACAGTGCAGCCGAGGCGGACATCGAGACAACCGCACGAAATGCACAACCACACCAACGATCAGGATGCCGAGCCGATGACCGAGCGCACGATCCCCACCTTCCGTCAGCGGATCGGCTATATCTGCGGGGCCACTCTGCCCGCGTCGATGTCGGATTGGGTGCGTAACGACCTGACCGGGCCGGGTGCGGTGCGCCGCTACCTGATGCGGTTCCTGATCCCGGTGATTCCGGTGCTGTGTCTATTCCTGCTGATCCCGGGCCCGATATGGATGGGCGTGGCGATGATGGCGCTGCTGTATCTGCCGCTGATCTATTTCACCCTGGCACTGATGTACGTCTACCGGCGCCACCGCCTGATCAAACACGGCCTCGATCCCGCCTTGGCCGAATCCGGCGCCAAACAGCAACGCGCCGAAGCTGAACGTCAAGCCTACGAACGCCGCCACGGTCGCGCCTGAACCCGGCCGAAACTCTCCCATCTGATACTTGCTAATGTTCGCAAGTAATCAGGGAGGTGAACGGGATGCGGGTAACACCGATCAGCCGACTACGCGGGCGGATTCTGCGGTGCGCGGATTGCGGCCTATTGTGCCGAACTTCCGCAGTCACGACAGCCGATTCCGCGTGCCCGCGCTGCCATGCGCACGCGCTGATCTTCCTCAGCACCGGCACGCCGTTCGGGCACCCGCAGTCACTGCTGAACCCGCAGCGCACCAACACTGTTCGTCACTCGACGCGCCACGAGACGGAAGAAGGATCATGCCCATCGCCACCCTCAACGGGATCCGGCTCAACTATGACGTCACCGGCGCGGGGCCGCTGGTCCTGCTGATCATGGGGACCGGGAGTCCGGGCCGGGTCTGGCGCACATATCAGGTGCCCGCGCTGGTCAAGGCCGGATTCCGGGTCGCGACGGTGGACAACCGCGGGATCGCGCCCTCGGACGAATGCGCCAGCGGTTTCGGTATCGACGATCTGGTCGCCGACACCGCCGCGTTGATCGAGCACCTCGGTGGCGGCCGCGCCCATGTGGTCGGCCACTCGATGGGCGCACGCGTCGTGCAGGAATTGGCGCTGGCGCGACCCGACCTGCTCGCCAAGGCCGTCATGCTCGGTGCCGCCGGACGACCCCATCCGCTCGCGCGCACCCTCAACCTCGGCGAACAAGCCTTGTACGACAACGACATTCAGCTGCCCGCACAGTACGCCGCGGCCATCAAGGCAATGCTCAACCTGTCGCCACACACCCTCAAAGATGAAGCCAAGGCCCAGGAATGGCTCGACATCTTCGAATTCACCACCGGCAAAACACCCCCCGGCGTGCGAGCCCAGATCGGCATGGACCGCTCCCGCGACCGCCTGCCCGACTACGCGCGCATCACCGCCCCCAGCTTGATCGTCGGATTCGCCGACGACCAGATGACACCCACCTTCTTCGGCCGCGAGGTCGCCGCCGCCATCCCCGGCGCGCGTTACGTCGAGATCGAGCGCTGCGGACACTTTGGCTACCTGGAACAGCCCGAGGAAGTCAACCGCGTCATCATCGAATTCCTCACCGCCGCATAGCAACTCCCGAAAGGACGACTCGGTGACCGAGACCCTACCGCCCTGTCCCGCCTGCTCGAGCCAATACACCTACGAAATGGGTGCGCTCCTTGTCTGCCCCGAATGCGCCCACGAATGGCAGGCCACGACCGCGCCGGACACGGCAGGCGCCGTCATCACCGACGCCGTCGGCAATGTCCTCGCCGACGGCGACACCGTGACCGTCATCAAAACCCTCAAGGTCAAGGGCAGCCCGACCGGCATCAAGGCAGGCACCAAGGTCCGCAACATCCGCCTCGTCAACGGTATCGGTGACCACGACATCGACTGCAAGATCGACGGCATCGGACCCATGCAACTCAAATCCAGCGTGGTCAAGAAGAGCTGACCAAACGACCTCGCGACACGATGCTAAGGAATGCCACTGACGAGGAACTTCTGACGTCACCGAGGAACGGCACACCTGCCTGCGCCGACAGGATCAAACGACCGGCTCGGGCAGTTCACCGAGAAGATCGATCACCCGCTGACGCAGCAGAAGATACTCATCCCACCGCCACGGAAACCGCCCCCCGCAGACGCTCGACAACCCGACCAGCGGTGACAACCTGCCCCAGACCGAACTGGTCACGAGTCAGATCGAGTTCGACACCACTGGGGCAAGCGATTCCACCAGTGAAACCCCTGCCGCCGCACACCCAGCACCACCTGCCCCATGATGATGCGCACCGCCCGGTCGCCGTGCAGCAGGCCGCGCGGCTTGCGCGACACCACCGCAGGGCAATACAGATGGATCACCAATGTCTCGGCCACCAGCGCCAGCTCGAGCTGATGGGCGTCGGAACGGACTGCAATCCCTACCGCGGATCCGATGCCCTGCAAATCACAATCGGCTTCTACGACCAGTTCCCACCGCGAATCCGCTGGTCGGAACCGTTCCCATGTTCGTTGCGCCCTGCCGAGGGCAGGAACCTACGGCAAACGGACCAGAATCGTCACGCCACCGCTATTGGCCGATGACCAGCAGTTTCCGGTGTTGCAGCAGGTTGGCGTACTGGTCGATACCC
>NZ_JBEXLC010000289.1:0-3870 GCF_040609795.1 Nocardia sp. NPDC004604 | reverse complement strand
CCGTCTCGCGTCCTATTAGTCGAAGCGCATGCGCCGAAGGCGCGAGTCTCGACTGCTCGGACGCGAGACACCAGGGGGCCGCGAACACGCAGCGCCGCAGGCGCTGCAAATTAGACACGGCCAAATTAGGTCGCGTCGATGTCGATCGGCGGACGTTCGTTGCGCTCCAACGGCTTTTCGAGCTTGGGCATCGGGTAGTCCGGCATGCCGCTGTTGGAGCCGAGCAGGTCCTGCTTATCCGGGATCGCCTTCTCGAAATCCCGGAAAACCGAATCGTCGCCATTCAGAAGGTGTTTGGTGACCATCTGACGAGGCGACATCTGGCGCAGCTCGTTCAGGTCCGCCAGCGGCTTACGCAGGTCCTCGAACTCCGGGCCGAGTTCCTGCTGCAACTGCTGGGTCGCACCGCTGGCGTAGTCGCGAACCTTGCGCAGGCTCTGCGTGGTCCAGCGAATCGCCCCGGGCAGTCGCTCCGGGCCGAGGATCACGAGGGCGGCGACGAGGAGGATGACCATCTCGCCCCAGCTGATGTTGCTGAACACGAGTCCAGGCTACCTGGGCATAGTTCCCCGAGCCGCGTCGGATTCCCGCGCGCGCTCAGTCCGATTCCAGCGTGACCGGCACGTCCACCTGCCTGCCATCGCGGATCAACTGCACGTTCACCGTCTCACCGATCTTGCGCTGCTGTACCGCGACTACCAGCTCATCGGGTCCGGTCACCTCACGGTCACCGATCTTGACGATGACGTCGTTCTCCACGATCCCGGCCTTGGCCGCCGGACCGCCGGCTTCCACGTCGGCGACGGCGGCGCCGCTCATTACCTCGTTGGCCACCTGCTTGTTGCGGGCGCTGAGGCCGATCTTGGGGTGGTGCACCTGTCCGTCGCGGATCAGCGTCTGCGCGATGGAGGTCACCATATCGACCGGAATCGCGAAGCCGAGGCCGACCGAACCGCCGGTCTCACTGCGGATCGCGGTATTGATGCCGATGACCCGGCCCTCCATATCGACCAGCGCGCCACCGGAGTTGCCCGGGTTGATCGAGGCATCGGTCTGCACCGCGTCGATGACGGCCTTGGTATCGCTGCCCTCACCAGAGAGCGCGACCGGGCGGTGCAGCGCGCTGACGATGCCGGAGGTGACGGTCTTGCTCAGGCCGAGCGGTGAACCGATGGCCAGTACGTCGTCACCCACCTGGACGTCCTTGGACCTGCCCAGATTGGCGACAGTGAGATTCTTCACATCGACCTTCAGCACCGCGAGATCGGTCTTCGGATCGCGTCCGACGATATGCGCGGGCACCCGGCTGCTGTCGGAGAAGGTCACCTGAATCGCTGCCCGGTTCGACTTGTCCTGTGCCGCCATCGAAATCACGTGATTGTTGGTCGCGATATAACCCGCGCCGTCGATGACCACACCGGAACCGGTCGCACCGTTATCGCCGACCGTGACCCGGATCGACACCACTGCGGGCAGTACCGCATTGGCGACCTTGGCGATCAGGCCGTGCGGGCGTTCGATTTCGCTGGATTGGTCCAAGGTGACCTTGCGCGAGGTCAACGGGGAGGTCGCCTCCGCGGTCAACCTGCCGACCAAGCCGCCGAGTGCGCCGATGGCCAGTGCGACAACGGCCAGCAGGACCAGCGCCTTGGGCGCCACCCGGGAGCCGAACAGCACCTCCCTGGCCGAAAGCTGCCGCGCCTGCGGCAGCGGTGCGGGCCGTGGCGTCGGCACGGCGGGCGCGCCGAGGCGGGCGGCGGCATCGGGATCGCGCCACGGATCGCCCGGACCGGCGACCGGCGCGGACTGATCGGCGGCCTCCAGATCACGCTGCAGCAGTTCGGTGGAACCCGCCGGACGTCCGAAGGCCTCGGCCAGTACGGCATCGGGTGGGCTGCTGTGCAGTTCCGGGCCGACCTGCGGGGGCTGCGAACCGGATCCGGCCGTCGGCTGCTCGGAGAACGAACCGGTCTGGCCGGAGGGGCGGCGGAACGCGCGCGCCGTGTGACCGTCCACATGCGGCCGGTAGACCGGACGCGGTTCGAGTACCGGGGCGTCGGACGGCCGCAGGGGGCTGGCAGTCGGCGAAGCCGACGGGGTGGATGAACCCGGCGTCCCCCTGTTGGCCGCCGAATCGGTGGAGTCGCCTGCGGTGGGTCGCGATTCCGACGGCCCGGAATTCGTCGATTCGGTGGTCACTCGGAAAACTCTACTTGCGCCACCACGTCGTCCACCGGGTCGCGGTGAACGAATCGGTCAGAAAACCGAAAACCGCCTCGTTGCGGGGGTTGCCGTTGGTCGGACGCGAGGTCGCGCTCGAAGCGCCGCCGGGGAGTTCGGCAAGTGGAATGCGGGTGAGGCTGTCGTGCAGATCGGTGGGAATCGAGACCTGACCGGCCCGGCGCAGCGCGATCCGCGCCTGCTGCTGTGCCTCGACCTCCGCCGCGCACTCCGGGCAGACGGAAAGGTGCTGGGCGGCACGCAGATATGCATTCATCCGTAGTTCGCCGTCCACATAGGCCGCGATCGCCTCGCTGGCCAGATGTTCGGTAGGACGAAAACGGGGACGACCTGACGTGCTGGCGTCGCCACTCATTCGGTGCTCACCCTTCCAACCGACATCATCCGTAGCGCACGACCGGACGGATATCCGGCCGCCGGGTGGGGCCCGGCTCCCGCCGGATCACCCGATGTTCGCGTCAGCGGTGAACCGCTGCTCACTTCCATTATGCGCAAGGTAGTCGCGCAATGCCTGACGGCCGCGGTGAATCCGGCTGCGCACGGTGCCGAGTTTGACACCGAGGGTCGCGCCGATCTCCTCATAGGACAGACCCTCGATATCACAGAGCACGACTGCGGCACGGAATTCCGGTGCCAGCGAATCCAGTGCGGTTTGCAGGTCCGGATCCAGCCGGGCGTCGTGGTAGGCCTGTTCCGGGCTCGGCCCGTCGGCGGGCACCCGGTCGTAATCCTCGGGCAGTGCCTCCATCCGGATCCGGTTGCGACGGCGCACCATATCCAGGAACAGGTTCGTGGTGATGCGATGCAGCCAGCCCTCGAAGGTGCCCGGCTGATAATTCGACAGCGAGCGGAACACCCGGATGAAGGTCTCCTGGGTCAGATCATCGGCGTCCTGCGCGTCGCCGGAAAGGCGGTAGGCCAGCCGGTACACCCGGTCGGCATGTTCGCGAACCAATTCGTCCCAGGACGGCATCGTCGAACGGTCGCCCGTCGCATCGAAGGCCGCGGTGCCGGTCAGCTCGACATCGGTGGCATCGTCGTTCATATCGGCCTCCATCGGCAAGGCATGCGCTGGCAGGGTGGCGAACTCGCGTGCCGCCCCGGCATGAGCTGGCAGGGAGCCAGCTCGCGAAACCTCGGAGGCAACCGGGAGCGCCGAAAATGACCCTCTATCCATGTGGACGGTGATACCTCCTACTCGGGACCGTGGTTGCGGACCTGATAGCGATCCGGATCTCGGATCGCCACGTACGGATACAACCGACGAACGGTATGTCGTTGTTCCCGCGTCCCCGCGCCGGGCGGTCGGCTGGTCTTGCTTGCCCATACTCTTTCTTGCCTCGATATGCCGGGGGTATGGAGATCCTGAGGGACACCTGAGAATCTGTGCCCGCCCCCGCCTATGAATTAATCGCGCAAGCCCGGGATAACGCTTCACTGATGAGCCAAACTTGCGACTTCGTGCCCTAGCCTCATAGGCGTGGCATCGAATCTGGAGCGAAATCTCTCCTACGTGGAGGAATCCGTCGTGGAAGACGAGGTCCTCATTGGCGCGCGTGAGCGGGCCACCGAACTCGGTGCGGTACCCGTACCACCCTCGGTCGGCGCACTGCTGAGCATGTATGCCCA
>NZ_JBEXLC010000288.1:0-3981 GCF_040609795.1 Nocardia sp. NPDC004604 | reverse complement strand
GCAGGCAGCGCGCAAGACCGGTGGGCAACGCTGGAAACCGACAAACAGCTCTCGTTCCCCGCGAGGAACACCGGCCGTGCGCGGGCAACACCCGACACGAGCTGGCCCGGCGACAGCGCTCTCCACCGACGCACAGCCCTCGGCACCAGCATTCGGCGCGGCAGGCAGTGCACGGGACCAACGGATTTCGTGCCTGATACACGAAATCCGTTGCTGTGGAACGTTATCCGAGTAGGACCGCGTAGCCGGGCTTGATGATGTCGTCGATGATGCGCAGGCGGTCGGGGAAGGGGATGAATGCGGATTTCATTGCGTTGATGGTGAAGCGTTCGAGATCGCTCCAGCCGTAGCCGAAGGTTTCCACCAGCTTGAGCATCTCCGCGCTCATGCTGGTATCGCTCATCAGGCGGTTGTCGGTATTGACCGTGACGCGGAAGCGCAGCCGCGCCAGCAGATCGAAGGGATGCTTGTCCAGCGATGGGACCGCACCGGTCTGCACATTCGAGGACGGACACAATTCCAGTGGAATTCGCATATCCCGCACATAGTTCGCCACCAGACCGAGTTCGGCGTCCTCGATCGCACCCGGCACGTGGATATCGTCGGTGATCCGCACGCCGTGCCCGAGCCGGTCGCAGCCACAGAACGCCAGCGCCTCGTGGATGGACGGCAATCCGAATGCCTCACCTGCGTGAATGGTGAAATGCGCGCTATTGGCTCGCATGTATTCGAAGGCGTCCAGGTGGCGGCTGGGTGGGAAGCCCGCCTCCGCGCCCGCGATATCGAATCCGCCGACGCCTCGGTCGCGCCAGCGCACCGCGAGTTCGGCGATCTCGCGCGAACGTGCCGCATGGCGCATGGCGGTGAGCAGGCAGATCACCACAATCGGGCGCCCCGCGGCGGCCGCGGCCGCCGCGCCCTCCCGGAATCCGGCGAGGGTGTGCTCGACCACCTCGTCCAGGGTGAGGCCGCGCTCCAGATGCTGTTCGGGTGCGAAGCGCACCTCGGCATAGACCACGCCATCGGCGGCGAGGTCTTCCGCGCATTCCCGAGCGACGCGACGCAGTCCCTCCGGGGTCTGCATCACCGCGACGGTGTGCGCGAACGTCTCCAGATAGAGCTCGAGCGAGCCGCTGTCGGCCGCATCGCGGAACCACGTCGCCAGCGCGGCCTCATCGGTGGCGGGTAGGTCGTCGTAACCGCAATCGGCGGCGAGCTCCAACACCGTCGCTGGCCGCAGACCACCGTCGAGATGATCGTGCAGCAGCGCCTTGGGAGCTTGGCGGATCGAGGCAAGGGTCAAAGGCATCGGTCCTGTCATGACCACACGTTAGCCGCACCGACCCCTCCATGCGGCTGTGATTGCGCTCTCCGCCGCCCGCGCCCGAGACATCGCCCTCAATATGCCTGCTCGAGTGGCAAAATGCCGCGCCATGCCGTATCGAAAACCACCCCACACCAGTCCAGAGTCAACATAGCGGTCGGTTTCCTACCCGCCCGCACACCCCGCCGACATCACAGTGGGCCGCAATCAACTCGCATATAACTCGGCTGAGTTAGTTGCACCGCGCATCGGATTGCCAGTCGATCGATGCACCATGCAAAACAGCGAATCACGTACAGCGAGCGATCCACGCGCGGCAGCGAGACCGCGCGCAGTGGACGAAGCCGCGTTCAACAGGCAAATTTCGATGCCGTGGTGGAGATTGCTGGGTCAGGGGGCGATGCGGTCCAGGATCAGCGAAGCTGGTGCGGGTGGGGTTCCGATGGTGATTGCGTCGGTGAGAGCGGCACGGGCGCCGGGGAAGGCGGCGGGGGTGTCGGTGTGCATGGTGAGGAGAGGGGCGCCTGCCTTCACGGGATCGCCTGGCTTGGCGTGCATTTCGATGCCAGCGCCGAATTGGACGGGATCACCCTGCCGGGCGCGACCCGCGCCGAGCCGCCATGCGGCAATGCCGACGCCCATCGCGTCGAGGCGGGTGAGCACCCCGTCTTCGTCGGCCCGCACGATCTCGGTGTGCTTCGCGCGCGGCAGCGGTGCGTCCGGGTCGCCGCCCTGCGCCTCGACCATCGCGCGCCAGTGGTCCATCGCGCGGCCATCGGCGAGGACATCGGCCGGATCGATATCGAGTCCGGCCTGGGCGACCATCTCGCGTGCGAGAGTGAGCGTCAGTTCGACGACATCGGCGGGGCCGCCGCCCGCAAGCACCTGCACCGACTCCGCGACCTCGAGCGCATTGCCCGCGGTGCGGCCGAGCGGAGTGTCCATCGCGGTCAGCAGCGCCACCGTCCGGACCCCGGCGTCGGTGCCGAGTTCTACCATCGCCGTTGCCAATTCGCGTGCGCCGTCCAAGGTTTTCAGGAAGGCTCCCGAGCCGACCTTGACATCCAGTACCAGCGCGGCAGTGCCCTCGGCGATCTTCTTGCTCATGATCGAGCTGGCGATGAGCGGGATGGATTCCACTGTCCCCGTCACGTCACGCAGCGCGTACAGCCGTTTGTCCGCCGGAGCGAGATCCGCGCCCGCCGCGCACACCACCGCACCGATGCCGGGATCGGCCAATATCTCCCGCATCCGCGCCACCGGCACATCGGCCCGCCACCCAGGGATCGCCTCGAGCTTGTCGAGCGTTCCGCCGGTATGTCCCAGCCCGCGCCCCGACAGCTGCGGCACCGCCGCGCCGCATGCCGCGACCAATGGCGCGAGCGGCAGCGTGATCTTGTCGCCCACCCCGCCGGTCGAATGCTTGTCCACGGTCGGCCGCGGCAGATCGGTGAAGTCCATCCGCCGCCCCGACGCGATCATGGCGTTCGTCCAGCGCGCGGTCTCCCGCCGCGTCATCCCCCGCCACACGATCGCCATCGCCAACGCCGCCATCTGCTCGTCGGCTACCGCCCCCTTGGTGAATCCATCCACCACCCAATCGATCTGCGCATCCGACAGCTCCCCGCCGTCCCGCTTGGCCGTAATGATCGAAACCGCGTCCACTGCCGTCACATCGGCCAGTCTGGCACGGGATATGCCTGAACCCTGGTACTTGTCGGTGCCCTCCGATAGCCTCTGCGCATCATCGAGTCGACGTTTGGGGGAGCAATGACGTACGCAAACATGGACCGCCGCGTGACGGATCTCGCGGCTCGTATCCGCGAGGTCGAGGAGGGCCTCGGCGAGTCCCAGTTGACACTGACGCGACGCGTCACGGCAATCGAAATCGTGCAGAAACGAAGCTTCTGCCGCATCCTCGAGCGCCTCGGCGTCCCCGCCGACGAAATCTCGCAGATCACGGTCACGACCGAGTCCGAGATCGACGCCGTTCTCGAAGAAGACTGCTGAGGGCGGCCGCCCTACTGCTGCCCGGCATCCAGATCGTCGGGCCCGAAGGCATCGGGCAGCAGGCTGCGCAGCGGAACGGGTCCGGCCTTGTGGTCCACCAGGAGATCGGGTCCGCCGTGTTCGTAGAGCAGCTGACGACAACGGCCGCATGGCATCAGGATTTCGCCCCGAGAATCGGTGACGGAGAGTGCGAGCAACCGCCCGCCACCGCCCGCAAATAAGTTACCGATGAGTACACATTCGGCGCACAGGCCTAATCCATATGAGACATTTTCCACATTGCAGCCGCTCACAATTCGACCGTCCGAACTGAGCGCCGCGGCGCCGACCGGAAACCGCGAGTATGGCGCATAGGCATTGTGCATAACTTGAATTGCCTTGTCGCGCAAGATTTTCCAGTCAATTTCCGACATCGGTAGCCCCTCGTGAGCCGAGCTTCACTTGCCCGCGCAAGGGCCACGACGGATCCCTTCACGCATCAAGAAAGGTAAACCTAACTCGCCCGACTGTAGCGCAACGCACGGCACGCCGAATTAGTTCCGCGATTCGGAGCAAGCTTTTTATTTTGTAGATGGAAAAGCTGTATGGAATGCAAGTCACAGTGATATTAATGTATCTACATTAGCACAAGCTGAAGAGTAAGAAAG
>NZ_JBEXLC010000287.1:0-4019 GCF_040609795.1 Nocardia sp. NPDC004604 | reverse complement strand
CAGCAGCGGCGTCGACCAGCCATCGAGCAGCAGATGATGATTGGTCAACACCAGCCGGTACTGCCCCGGCGCGGTGGTGACCAGCATCCACCGCAGCAGCGGCGCACGAGCCGGATCGAACCTGGTCGCCCGATCCGCGGCCAGCAGCAACTCCCACTCGCGCTCGCGCGCACCGTCATCGAGCCCGGACAGGTCGACCTCCGACCACGACGCCTCGACGCCTTCCTGGACCACCTGCACCGGCCCGGCACCGGTGGCGTCGAACGCGGTACGCAGATTCGGATGACGCTCCAACACAACCTGCCCGGCACGGCGCAACCGCTCCGGATCGACCTGCCCACGCAGCTCGAGGACCAGCTGGGTCAGGTAGGCATCCACCGACTCCTCGGATACCAAGGCGTGGAACAGCAGTCCCTCTTGCAGCGGAGTCAACGGCCAGACATCACTCAACGTCGGGTACCTGTCCTCGAGCCGCTCGATTTCGGTCTGCCCGAGCCGAACCAAATCGAAATCCGAAGGCGTCCGCCCCCCACTCCCGACATGGCGGGCATGCGCCGCCAACGCGGTCAAAGCCCGGCACCACGACTCCGCCACCGAACGGACCTCGCCGGCGGTGAGAACCCCCGCAGGATAGGACCAGGTGGCTCGCAACTGCGGTCCTTGGCCGTCGTCGCGTGTATGGGCATTGATGTCGAGCACCGCCGCGACCGGCATATCCGGATTCTGCGCACCGACGAGGCCGCCAACGTCCACCGGTAGCCATGCGACGGCCGATATCCCTTCGGGAACCCCCGTCGAGATGCGACCCAGGTAGTTGAAGGCGATCTGCGGCCGCGGCAGCCCGGCGAGGGTCGGCCCGGTGTCCTCGTTGAGGTAGCGCAGCAAGCCATAGCCGATCCCATGGTCGGGGATAGCGCGATGCTGCTCCTTGATCGACTTGACCACTGCGCCCATGGCGGGCCCACCCGCGTACGCGTCGTCGAGATCGATGCCCGACAGATCCAAACGCACCGGGAAACCCGTGGCGAACCAGCCGACCGTCCGGGTCAGATCCGCGCCCGGGACGACGCCTTCCTCCCTACCGTGTCCTTCGAGGTTGATCACCATATCCGTCGGCCCCGCGGCTTCCGACTCCCGTTCGCGCCGCCACTTCGTCACCGCCACCGCCACCGCGGCCAGTAGCCCGTCGTCGACCCCGCCGTGGAATATGGCGGGCACCTCGGTCAATAGCGCCTCGGTCACCTCGGGAGACAGCTCGACCTCGACGGTCCGAGCAGTGGCCGCCACATCGATCGCGGGGTCCAGAGGCCGCGACCCGATCATCGGATCACGCTGGTCGGCCATCGCTCGCCACAGTTCGAGCTCGGCCACCCGCTCCGGGCGTCGGGCCGCCTCGACCAGCTCATGCGCCCATCTGCGCATGGATGTCCCGACCGGGGCGAGTTCGGGTGGCTCGCCGGATTCGATCCGCGCCCACACGACCGCGAGGTCGGGCACCAGTACGCGCCAGGAATCCCGATCGATCACCGATTGATGCACCAGCACAAGGACCTTGCCCGGTTCCGCTGCGTGCACCGGATCGAACCAGACCACCTGCAGTACAGTCCCGGCGTTCGGATCGAGCCGGTCGGCAGCGGCCGTCAACTCCGCCGCCGCCAACCTCCGGAACTCGGTGCCTGCTGGCATCGGCACCCGATGGATGACGTTGTCAGCGCGAATCATGCCGACCGGCAACACCTCCCACGTCCAGCGCCCATCGTCGTCCGAGCACAGCCGTGCGCGCAGCATGTCGTGGCGATCGAGGACCGCCTGCACGGTGTCGGCCAGCCGCTGCCGGTCGATTCCCATCGGCAGATTCAGCGTCATTGCCTGCGAGAAGCGGCCGATCTCCGACTCGGAACGTTCGAGCAGCCGTCGCATGATCGGCGTCAGCGGCACCGATCCCACGCCTGCGCCGGGCAGTTCCGACAGAACAGCGGCTGCGCTGCCATCGACTGCGACCTCGGCCAGTCCGGCGACCGTCTTCCGCTCGAATACGTCGCGTGCGGAGAACGTCACACCAGCTGCTCTGGCCCGGGTGACCAACTGGATCGACATGATGCTGTCGCCGCCAAGGGCGAAGAACGAATCGTCGAGACCGACTGTGTCGGCGCCGAGTAGGTCGGCGAAGGTTCTAGCGATGATGTGTTCGGTTGGTGTGTGGGGTGCTCGGAAGGGTTTGGTGTCGGTGAATACCGGCTTGGGTAGTGCTTTTCGGTCGAGTTTGCCGACCGGTGTGAGTGGGATGCGGTCGAGCACCATGATCGAGGACGGCACCATATACGACGGCAACCGGTCGGACAGGTAATCGGCCAGCAACGCGGTATCGATCGTTTGCCCCGCAGCAGCAACGACATAGGACACCAGTGATTGGGTACCCGCGTCGTTGCGGTGACCGACAGTCACCGCGTAGGCGACGGTTTCATGGCTGGTGAGTGCGGTATCGATCTCACCGAGTTCGATACGCAGACCACGAATCTTGACCTGGAAATCGGATCGACCCAGATGCTGGATCGTACGGTCGCTGGTCCAACGCACGATATCGCCGGTGCGGTACATGCGTTGGCCGGGTAGCCAGGGGCAGGCCACGAATCGTTCGGCTGTCACGTCTGCTCGGTGGTGGTATCCACGCGCGAGCAGATCACCCGCGACATACAACTCACCCGCCACACCCGCCGGAACGGGTTGCAGCCGCTGGTCGAGGATCCAGATCGAGGCGCCGCAGACCGGGTGCCCGATGCTCACCAGTTCCTCTGCGGTCATGGGGGCGCTCAGGGTCGCGGCGATGGTGGTTTCGGTCGGCCCGTATTCGTTGAGCACTGCGCGGTCGCCACCCCAGCGTTGGACCAACTCGCTGCCGTAGTCCTCACCACCGACCATCAGATACTTCAGATCCGGTAGCGGCCAACGGGTGTGGTCGATGGTGGACAACGCGGAGGGGGTGATCAGGACGTGGCTGACATGTTCACGATCGAGCAGTGCGGCCAGTTCGTCGCCGCCGTAGACATCAGTGGGGGCGATGACCATGGCCGCGCCGCCGAGCAGCGGCAAGACCGTTTCCAGCACCGAGACATCGAAGCTGGGTGAAGCCAAATGCAGTGTGCGGGAGCTGGGTTCGATGCCCATCGCATCCCGGTGTGTCGCGGCGAAGTTCCCCAGACCGCGGTGAGCGACCGCCACACCCTTGGGCAACCCGGTCGATCCGGAAGTGTAGATGACATAGGCGATATCGTCGATCCGCAACCGACGAACCCGATCGCTGTCAGTGATCGGACTACTGTCGGCCTCGTCGAGGTTGTCCTCGGCTGAGTCGAGGCAATTCGAAATAAGCCAGTCGGTGCTGTCGGGTAGTTGCGTGCGGACGGATGTCACGGTCAGACCGGTCGTTGCATCCGCATCGGTCATCATGTGGGTGATGCGTTCGGTGGGATGAGTCGGATCGATCGGCAGGAACGCCGCCCCCGTCTTGGCAACCGCCCACACCGCGAGAACAGAATCCGCCGAACGTGGAATACCGATCGCAACAACATCCTCCGGCCCGATACCACGCCGAATCAGCAACCGCGCCAACCGATTCGAGCGCTCGTCCAACTCCCGATAACTCAACCGCTGCCCATCGAACACGATCGCAGTGCCGTCGGGATCGAACGCGACTGCTGCCGAAAGCAAATCGGGCAGCGTGGTCGGCGGTGCCGAGGGCGCGCCGGAGCGGGTCAGCAGATCGGCTCGTTCGGTAGGGGCGAGCACGTCGATCGCCCCGACCGCAACGGTTGGATCGGTGACGATCGACTCCAGAATCCGAATCCACCGGTGGGCAAGTGAATCGATGGTGGCGGCGTCGAACAGGTCGGTGGCGTAGGTGAGCGCGACGGTCATCTCACCGCCGTCATGATCCTCCGACAGGATGAATTGCAGATCGAATCCAGGCGTTTGGTCGCTCGGGTCGACCACCAGCGGCTCGAAATCGGACAGGGCCGACC
>NZ_JBEXLC010000286.1:0-4052 GCF_040609795.1 Nocardia sp. NPDC004604 | reverse complement strand
GTTTGGAGGGTCCTGCGGTCACGGTCGATACCGCGTGTTCGTCGTCGCTGGTCGCCTTGCATCTGGCCTGTCAGGCGCTGCGTCAGGGCGAGGCATCCCTGGTGCTCGCGGGCGGGGTGAGTATCGGTGCGAGCCCGACCCTGTATGTCGATTTCGCTCGCCAGCGGGGGCTCGCGGCCGATGGCCGGTGCAAGCCTTTCGCCGCCGCGGCGGACGGTGTGACCTGGTCGGAGGGCGTGGGCGTGCTGGTCGTCGAGCGCCTTGCCGACGCCCGGCGCCTCGGCCACGACGTCTTGGCCGTGGTGCGTGGCAGTGCGATCAATCAGGACGGTGCGAGCAATGGTCTGACCGCGCCGAACGGTCCGTCCCAGGAGCGGGTGATCGCGGCGGCGCTGGCCGACGCGGGGCTGAAGCCTTCGGATGTGGACGCGGTGGAGGCGCACGGCACCGGAACGACATTGGGCGATCCGATCGAAGCGCAGGCGCTGATCTCGGCGTACGGATCCGATCGTGAGCAGCCGTTGCGGATCGGCTCCTTGAAGTCGAATATCGGCCACGCGGTCGCGGCCGCGGGCATCGGCGGCGTGATCAAGATGGTCGCGGCACTGCGGCACGAGTCGCTGCCCAGAACACTGCATGTCGACGCGCCGACCCCGCATGTGGATTGGTCGGCGGGTTCGGTTCGGCTATTGACGGAGTCGCAGCCATGGGCCGCCGGTGACCGGGTGCGTCGTGCGGGTGTCTCCTCGTTCGGGATGAGCGGCACCAACGCGCACCTGATCCTGGAGGAGGCGCCGCCGTCGATCCGCCCGGAAACAACGGTGGCAGAGCCTGATTCGGGTACGGACGGTGCACGCCCGCTGTCGTGGACCTTGTCGGGCGCGAGCCCGGAGGCGGTGCGCGAACAGGCCGCCCGGCTTATTGAATGGCTGGCCTCGCACCCGGAGTCGGCGGCGGATGTGGCGTATTCGTTGCTGCGTCACCGCGCGCAGTTGGAGTGGCGTGGCGCGGTGGTCGGACGGGATTCGGCCGAGCTGCTGGCCGGGCTCGCCACCGTGGCCGAGTCGGCGGAACTGCCCGCCAAGGGCGTCGAGGACGTGGTCCTCGGTCGCGCGGTCGCGCGCCGTGTCGCACTTGTATTCCCCGGTCAAGGCAGCCAATGGCCCGGAATGGCCGCCGAATTACTGGCTTCCGACCAGGTTTTCGCCGACGCGATCGCCGAATGCGAGGCGGCGCTGGCACCGTTCGTGGATTGGTCGCTGACTGCGGTGCTGCGCGGCGAGCCGGGTGCGGTATCGCTGGACCGGGTGGATGTGGTGCAGCCCGTGCTGTTCGCGGTGATGGTGTCACTGGCGCGGGTATGGCGCGCCAATGGCGTGGAACCCGCCGTGGTGATCGGGCATTCGCAGGGTGAGATCGCGGCCGCGGTGGTCGCGGGCGGACTGTCGCTGGCCGATGGCGCGCGCGTGGTCGCCCTTCGCTCCCTGGTCGTCGCCGAGGAACTCGCCGGCGCCGGCGGTATGGCGTCGGTGGGCGCGGCCGTCGAGGCGGTCGAGCAGCGGTTGACCGGCTTCGGTGATCGGCTGTGCGTCGCCGCGGTGAACGGACCGGGTCTGACCGTGGTGTCGGGGGAGTCCTCGGCGGTGGATGAGTTCCTGGCTGGTTGCGCGGCCGACGGCGTCTGGGCGAAACGGATTCCGGTGGACTACGCATCGCATTCGCATGCGGTGGAGTCGATCCGGGACCGAGTGCTGAGGGAGCTGGAAAGCGTTGCCCCCCAGCGCGGTTCGGTACCTTTCTACTCAACCGTATGCGCGGACTATGTCGATACCGAGACGCTGGACGCCGGCTATTGGTATCGCGGACTGCGGGAACGGGTGCGCTTCGCCGAGTCGGTGGAGGCGCTGCAGCGCGCGGGCGTGAACGCTTTCCTCGAGATCAGCCCGCACCCGGTGCTGACAATGGGTGTCGAGTTGACGGCGGGTTCGATCGGGATGGCCGATCGAGTGGCCGTTCTCGGCACACTGAAGCGCGAGCACGGGGGCGCGCGACAGCTTGTCACCGCGCTGGCGCGGGCGCACTGTGCCGGCGTCGATATGGCGCCGCGGGCATTGGCTCCGGTCGCTACGCGAGTGCCGCTGCCGACGTATGCCTTTGCGCACCAGCGTTATTGGCTGCGGCCGGTCGGCGGCGCGGAGGAGCGGCGCCCGGGCCTCGACGATGCGGGACATCCGCTGTTGGGCGCGATGGTGCGGTTGCCGGACTCCCTGGTGTTCACCGGCCGGTTGTCGCAGGCCGGACACCCATGGCTGGCCGATCACGCCGTCGCCGGGGTGGCCTTGCTGCCCGGCGCCGCGCTCGTGGAGCTGGCCCTGCATGTGGGATCGGTAGTGGACTGCTCCCGGGTGGCCGAGCTGATGATCGAGGCGCCGCTTGCGGTGCCGGCCACCGATGCGGTGGAACTGCGGGTGGTGGCGAGCGATCCGGATGCGTCCGGATCGCGCACGGTGTCGGTGTACACGAGCTCGATCGGCGACGACTCCGAGCAGAATGACGATGCGCCACAGTGGGTTCGCCATGCCGTCGCGACGATCACCGCCGATTCGGCGACGACGGCCGTCGAGCCGAGTCCGATCGGCTGGCCGCCGGTGGGGGCGACCGAGATCCCGATCGATGACGCGTATGCGGAGCTGGCGGAATCGGGCTATGACTACGGCCCGGTGTTCCAGGGTTTGACCGCGCTGTGGCGGGGTGACGGCGAGGTATTCGCGGAAGTGGTGTTGCCGGAGCCCGCGCGTTCGGAGGTCGCTGGGTTCGGTGTGCATCCGGCGCTGCTCGATGCCGCACTGCACGCGATCCTGCTCGGCGGCTTCGTACCTGCGACGCCGTTCGGCCAGGTGGCCGTCCCGTTCCTGTGGGAGGACGTCGCGCTGTACGCGACGGGTGCGACGACGGCGCGAGTGCGCGTATCCGCCACCGGGGATGAGCGTATCGCGGTGACCCTCACCGACGGTTCGGGAACCGTTGTGGCTCAGGTGGGTTCGCTGACGATGCGTCCGATGGCCACCACGGCGCTCAGTGTGGCGCGGCAGCGGACCGACAGCGCCGGTTACGACCTCGATTGGATCACGCTGGCTCCGGCGGTCGATGATCCCACCGCATCGGCGGCCTGGAGTCGGACCGACGACGCGGAGACCGTCACGATCGCGGGACGGGTCGCCACGGTGGTGCGGCTCGACGGACACGCCGCCGACATGGACTTCGACGGCGATCTCCCGATGACAGTGCGGGATTCGGTGACGGAGCTGATGACGCGAGTGCAGCGGCGGCTGACCGGCGACGGCGCGGTCGTCGTCGTGTCGCGGCAGGCCGTGGCGGTGCATCCCGGTGAGCCGGTAGACCTGCCCGCGGCAGCGGCTTGGGGGTTGCTGCGCTCCGCGCAGAGCGAGCACCCGGACCGCATCTTCCTGGTCGATATCGACGACTGGTCGGAGTATCGGCGCGCTGCGGCAATGGTTCTGACGACCGAGGGCGAGCCGCAGCTGGCCGTCCGGCGTGGGACGGCGCACACACCGCGGCTGCACCGCCGTGCGGACAATCTCCACGGCGTCACCGCAGTGCGTACCAGCGCGGCATGGTCGCTCACCCTGCTCGGCAAGGGGACCTTCACCAGTGACAACTTCAGCCTGATCGACAACGTGGGCGCGCCCGGCGACCGACTCGAATCAGGGCAGGTCCGGGTGGGTGTGCGGGCGGTCGGCCTCAATTTCCGCGATGTGCTGATCGCGTTGGGCACCTATCCCGACGCGGATGCTCGGATCGGTAGTGAAGGCGCCGGAGTCGTACTCGAGGTGGCACCCGATGTGACCGAATTCGTGCCGGGGGACCGGGTTTTCGGGTTCATCACCGGCATCGGCTCGGTCGCGGTGGTCGATCGCCGATTCCTCGCGCCGATGCCGAGCGGCTGGTCCTTCGCTCAGGCCGCCGCTGTCCCGGTGGTGTATGCGACGGCTTATTACGGTTTGGTTGATCAGGCTGCTGCGCAGCCTGGT